>JADZBT010000155.1 GCA_020851915.1 Alphaproteobacteria bacterium
ATCATCGCCAACCCCAACTGCTCGACCATCCAGATGGTCGTGGCGCTGAAGCCGCTGCATGATGCGGCGAAGATCAAGCGTGTGGTGGTGTCCACCTACCAGTCGGTTTCCGGTGCAGGCAAGGCCGCGATGGACGAGCTCTACGACCAGACCAAGCGCATCTATGTGGGCGACAGGACGGATCCGGAGAATTTCCCGCGCCAGATCGCCTTCAACGTCATCCCGAACATCGACGTGGCGATGGAGGACGGCTCCTACAAGGAGGAGTGGAAGATGGTGGTGGAAACGCAGAAGATACTCGATCCGAACATTCAGGTGAGTGCCACCTGCGTGCGCGTGCCGGTACTCGTCGGCCACAGCGAGTCGGTGAATGTGGAGTTCGAGAACCCGCTATCGCCGGAAGAGGCGCGCGAGATCCTCTCTGCCGCACCGGGCGTGATGGTCGTGGATAATCCCCATGAGCAACGCTACATGACGCCGGTCGAGTGCGTGGGCGAGGACGCAACCTTCGTGTCGCGCATCCGCAGGGACCCGTCCGTGAAATACGGGCTGAATATGTGGGTGGTATCGGATAATCTGCGTAAAGGCGCGGCACTCAACGCCGTGCAGATCGCCGAAGAGCTCATCCGTAATTACGGGGTGAAGCCTGTGTCGAAGGCCGCGTAACAATACAATAACAGAGGAGAGTATCATGTCTGTGACCGCACTGAAGACCACCGAAAAGCTGAATACCGGCCTGAAGGACAACGCGCGCAAGGCAGTTGCGACGGGGCTGTCGGAGGTGCTGGCGGATACCTATGTGCTCTACCTCAAGACGCATTACTACCATTGGAACGTCACGGGCCCGCATTTTCAGGCCCTGCACCTGATGTTCGAGGGGCAGTACACCGCGCTGGCACTGGCGGTGGACGAAATCGCCGAACGCATCCGCGCACTGGGATTCATGGCGCCGGGCACGTTCGCGGCCTATCAGGAACTCTCGGAGGTGGCCGAGGACAAGAAGGCCCCGAAGAACGCGCAGGAAATGGTGAAGAATCTGCTGGCCGATAATGAAACCGTGACCCGCCGTTGCCGCGCGTTGCTCTCGCAGGCGCAGAATGCCGGCGATGACGTCACGACGGACCTGATGGTGCGCCGCATGGATTACCACGAGAAGACGTCGTGGATGCTGCGTAGTTCGTTGGCGTAATCGCTCCGACAATTTATGCCATACCGGCCCCGGCCTGCGCCGGGGTAAACTCCGACCGGTATCTTATCTATCCAGTAGCGCTGGTGGATGTATGAGATCCCGGCCTTCGCCGGGATGGCAGTTTTTCTTTAATAGGTAAAAAAACATGCCACCTTCCCCCGGTACAGTCTATCTGGTAGGCGCTGGGCCGGGTGATCCGGAGCTGCTTACCGTCAAGGCGCACCGGCTGCTGAGCGCGGCGCAGGTGGTGGTCTATGACCGGCTGGTGTCGGAGGCGTTGCTTACCGTCATCCCGAAATCCGCGCGGAGGATATTCGTCGGCAAGCCGCCCGGCGGGCATATCGTGCTACAGGAAGAGATCCATCACATCCTCATCGAAGAAGCCATGATGGGGCGCGATGTCGTGCGGCTGAAGGGCGGCGACCCGCTTATCTTCGCGCGCGGCGGGGAAGAGGCGCTGGCGCTGGCCAAGGCCGGTATCCCGTTCGAGATCGTGCCGGGAATCACGGCGGCGGCGGGGGCGGGGGCCTATGCCGGGATACCGCTCACGCATCGTGACCTTGCGACGGGCGTGCGCTTCGTCACCGGGCATGCGAAGGAAGACGGCACGCTCGACCTCAACTGGAAGAACCTCGTCGATCCGCAGACCACGCTGGTGATCTATATGGGACTCGCGAGCCTGAGTGAATGCGCCGCCAAGCTGATGGCGGCGGGCATGGATGCCCATACGCCCGTGGCGGCGATACAATCCGCGACCTGTCCCGATCAGCGCGAGGTGCTGGCGCCGCTGTCGCGCATCGCGGCGGAGGTGGCGAAGGCGGAGCTGAAATCTCCCGCACTGATTATTATCGGCGAGGTGGTGACGGTGGGCAATGACCTGAAGTGGTTTACTTCCTGAATATTGACTTCCCCGCCACCACCACAAACATCAGCCCGCCGATGATGGCGAGCAGGCCGCCCATTCCCATGATGCCCATGGCGATCTGCACGCTGTCGATGCCGACCACGTCGGCGGTGCTTTTGCGCGCGACGCCGTAGCCGCCCGACCAGGCCAGCCCGCCGATATGCATGAGCTGCCCAATGGCATAGACGATGGGCTGCCAGAAGGCGGTGCGGCTGGCAGTGGGGCCGAAGCCCAGCTGTGGCAACAGGTGATAGGTGAGCCCCATGAAGGCCAGCGTGATACCGACGATGGAACCGTGGTAATGCGCCGGGATGGTCACGTTCACCCCGTTGATGAGGAAGGCGATGATGCCACCCGCCGCGAATAACAGCAGTGAGGCGAGCAGGGTGGCATAGAGATGCCGATGTTCTGCCGCAGGGCGCGGCGAGATGACGAGCGCCGGGATCAGGAACAGCATGGAGATGCCGGGCACGAGGCCTCCGAAGGCACGCATATGCTCGGTGAAGTAGAGGCGATGCAGGCCGTCGTCGATGTCGGTGACGGCGTAAATGAGCAGCGCGCCGACGCCAGCGAGCGTGCCGACGGCGAATAATACGGTGGCGAATTTCGGTGAGAGTCGGTGATGGATACCGCACAGCGCGGCCAGCCACAGCCATGCGACGGCGACAAGCTGCGACCACGCCATCTGCAAAATATGCCCGCCGCCCCAGAACAGCGATTCGTAGAATTCCTGCCCGAGCAGATCGTTGGGAACCTCATGCGCCGAGAGTACGAATGCCGCCAGCGCCGCCGCCACCAGCACCGCCGTGCTGGTGATGCCGAAACCGAGCGGCGAGCGATCCTGCCAGTCGGCCTGTATCAGCGCATCGACGACGGCGAGCAGGATGCCGCATCCGATGACGCTGAGGTTCAGGAGGAAGAGGATATGCTGGAGCACGGGCACATAATTGTTCATCAGCGGGTCGCCCGCACCCAGAAAGGGTGAGAGCGTGAGCAGCAGCGTGCCGCCCGCGAAGCAGCCGAACGCGCTGCGGGAGAGCATCGGCAGGCGGGGCGGGGCGTTGAGTGTCCACAGCGCGCCTGCGACGGCGAGGAACCATACCAGCACCGAGAGATCCACATGCACGACCAGTGCGGTGTGGAAGAAATCCTTGTAGGGGATGATCCCCTGCACCTTGGGCGAACGCGCCAGCACCAGCAGGATGGCGAACAGCCCCGCTATCGCCAGTGCAGCGATACCGGCCATCAGCCAGCGTTTTGCGAGGGGGACGCGGGAGGGGGCGATGGGAAATGAAAAATCGGTTTGCATGGGTTATTCCTGTTTGCTGGATCCTCGGGCCAAGCCCGAGGACGTCAGTGTTGGTGGGGCGGATTATAGAATATAATTACCGTGAAATCTTTTATTTGACGTCCTCGGGCTTGACCCGAGGATCCAGTCACGCATTGATCATCTCATATAAATCATGCCATTCCGGATTGTGCTTCTCGATCAGCGCGATTTTCCATTTTCGTAACCAGTGCTTCAGATTCGCTTCGCGCTGGTTGGCCAGCGTTACTTCGGCGTATTCTTCAAAATACACAAGGCGAGTGACGCCGTAGCGATCGGTGAATCCCGGAACCACATGTTGCCTATGCTCATAGATACGGCGAGCAAGATTATTGGTGGAACCGATATACAGCGTTCCATTTCGCTTGCTGGCCAGAATGTAAACATAGTATGAGGGCATGGGTGTAGATAAGATGGGCTGGATCCTCGGGTCAAGCCCGAGGACGTCAGAATTTAGAGAGCCCGAGGACGTCAGAATATTATGCGTAACAAAATCGCCCTGTGGTTGTTCATTTGCTGTTTCCTGGTCGCCGGGATGGTGGTGGTGGGCGGGCTTACGCGGTTGACCGATTCGGGGCTGTCCATCACCGAGTGGAAGCCGGTGACGGGGGCGCTGCCGCCGCTTTCGGACGAGAGCTGGCAACGGGAATTCGCAGGATATCAGCAGAGCCCGGAGTATCACAAGGTCAATCATGGTATGTCGCTGGAGGAGTTCAAGGGCATCTTCTGGCTGGAATATATCCACCGGCTGCTGGGGCGGGTAACGTGCGCGGTGTTCCTGCTGCCGCTGCTCTATTTCATTGCGACGAAACAGGTGACGCGGCTGCTGGCGCTGCGGCTCGCGGGGATATTCCTGCTGGGCGGGTTACAGGGCGCGATGGGCTGGTACATGGTGAAAAGCGGGCTGGTGGATCGGCCCGACGTCAGCCAGTATCGCCTGACGGCGCATCTGCTGATCGCCTTCGCTATCTTTGCGCTGCTGTTCTGGACGGGGCTGGCTCAATCGGTGGTCGGTGGTCGGTGGCCGGTGGCCGGTAAGTTGAAGTGGGGTGCGGCGGGCATACTTGTGCTCATCCTGCTGCAGGTGGCGATGGGCGGGTTCGTGGCGGGGTTGGATGCCGGGCTGATCTATAATACCTATCCGACCATGAACAGCCAGTGGATACCCGACGGGCTGTTTGCCATGCAGCCCTGGTGGACGAATATCTTTGAGGATGTGACGAGTGTGCAGTTCATCCATCGCTGGCTGGCGATGGGGGTGGCGGCTGCCATCATAGCGTTTTGCTGGAGTGCGCGGCGCACAGTGCTCGACGAAAACCTCAAAATGGCTTGTAATCTGCTGCTGCTTGCCCTTATAACCCAGATTGGCCTTGGCATCGCCACGCTGCTGCATAGCGTGCCGCTGCTGCTGGCGTCGCTGCATCAGGCCTGTGCACTGGCGTTGTTCGCGGTGGCGCTGTATATCTCCTTCCGGTTGTGGAGGGATGGCCGCACGGATTGACCCAGGTCAACGACGGCGCGAGTAAATACTTGTAATAACGCGGCAGGCATGTTTCTGTAAGGGATAGGCTCGCACAACAACCATAAGTAGCAATATGGATTACGAAGCGCATTTCAAGGGTACGATCGATAAGCTCAAGGCCGAGGGCCGCTACCGCTACTTCACCGAGCTGGAGCGTAAGGCCGGGCAATTCCCGCTGGCGAAGGATTACACCCACGGCAAGGATGTGGTGATCTGGTGCAGCAACGATTATCTCGGCATGGGCCAGCATCCCGCGCTGATCCGCGCGATGGAGGAGGCGATCCATACCATGGGCGCAGGGGCGGGCGGTACGCGCAATATCTCCGGGACCAACCATCCGCTGGTGATGCTGGAGAAGGAACTGGCCAGTCTGCACAAAAAACCCGCAGCGCTTACCTTCATGTCGGGCTTCATCGCCAACGAGGCGACGCTGAAGACCATCGGGCGCATGCTGCCGGGCTGCATTATCTATTCCGACGAGTGCAACCACTCCTCGATGATCCAGGGTATCCGCAATAGCCGCCAGACCAAGCTGGTGTTCCGCCATAACGATGCCGAGCATCTGGAAAAGCTGCTCAAGGCATCCGACCCGTACGCGCCAAAAATTATCGCGTTCGAATCGGTCTATTCAATGGACGGTGACGTATCGCCGATCGGGAAATTCTGCGACCTCGCGGAGAAATACAACGCGCTTACCTATCTCGACGAAGTGCATGCGGTGGGCCTCTACGGGCCGGAGGGCGCAGGCAAGGCCGCCGAGCTGGGGCAGATGGAGCGCATCGACATCATACAGGGCACGTTCGCCAAGGCCTATGGCGTGATGGGCGGCTATATCGCCAGCAGCGATGCCATTGTCGACACGGTACGCAGCTACGCGCCGGGATTCATCTTCACCACCGCGCTGCCGCCGGTGATCGGGGCGGGCGTGCTGGCCTCCGTGCGCCATCTGCGCGCAAGCGATGCCGAACGCACTAAACATCAGGAGCGCGCCGCCACCGTGAAGAAGCGTCTGCGCGCGGCAGGCATTCCGGTGATGGAAGAATCCACCACGCATATCGTGCCGGTGCTCGTCGGCGACGCGGTGCGCTGCAAACAGGCCTCCGATGAGTTGCTGGAAGAATTCGGCATCTATATCCAGCCGATCAATTACCCCACCGTGCCGCGCGGCACGGAGCGCCTGCGTATCACGCCGACGCCGCTGCACACGGACGCCATGATCGATGATCTGGTGGACGCGCTGAGCGAAGTGCTGGGCAGCATGAACCTCATCCGCCCGCATGCAGTAGCTGCCGCGTAGAGCGGAAATCAGGAATTAGGAATTAGAGGATGCTATCCCGGCGCAGGCCGGGATCTCATGTGTCCGTTTGCGCGTATGGAGAGATAGGATACCGGCCTGCGCCGGTATGGCAGGAGAGGGAAGCAGTTGCTCCCTAAAACACCCCAAACTGGTTCGGATCATCCAGATTCTTGACGGCGGGTTCCTCTTTGGGGGGCTCAGCCGCCCAGCGTGACGCCTTCCGGTTTCGGCTGGCTCTTTATGAAGTCGACGCTGGAATTGGCCGCACCCTTGTCCAGCACTTCTTCCTTGCCGGAATTTTTGCCCACCTGCGCGGCATGATCAGTCCGCGTCTTGCCCGCATCGACAGCAGCATGGCCGGGTTCTTCCTTTTTTATCTCCGGGCGGTCGAGCTGCGATTGTGCGCCCAACATCGGTGTCAACCGCTGCTCAAGTTCTCCAATTTTTTCTTTAATATCGGTTGCCTTGTTTTCCCGC
>JADZBT010000156.1 GCA_020851915.1 Alphaproteobacteria bacterium
GACAATATCCGGTCAATTATATATTTACGTAACCAATTACGTAAATGGAGATATTCGTGGGATCGGATCATATCGACGAGCTGGGGATACTGGCGTTGGGCAGCCGCCTGAAGCGGTTGAGCGACCGCATTATGACGGACGGCGCGCGTATCTATAAGGCGCAGGAGGCCGATTTCGAGCCGCGCTGGTTTCCGCTGGCGACGCTGCTGAAAAAAGAACCGTCGATCGCCGTTGGCGATGCCGCCAAGGCACTGGGGCAGAGCCATGCAGCGGTCAGCCAGATCGCGGACGCGATGATCCAGCGCGGTGTGGTGAGCAGCGAAAAATCCACGGAAGACGAGCGCCGCACGCTGCTGAAGCTTACGGCTAAAGGCAGGAAGCTGCTCGATGAAGTCGCGCCGCTGTGGGACACCATACGCAACGCGCTGGATGAGGTCGTGCAGGCATCGGGTACGGATTTTCTGGCGGCGGTCGGGCATATCGAGCATGCGCTGGACGTATCGAGTTTCTATGACCGGGCGATGGAGCATTCCCGCAAACGCCAGCGCGACGCGGTAGAAATTATCGACTATGCACCGGAACACCGTGCGTCGTTCGAGGAATGCAACCGTTACTGGCTGGAAAAATATTTCACCGTGGAGCCCATCGACGAAGAGATATTCGCCAATCCGAAAGGCTATATCCTTGAGAAGGGTGGCCATATTTTCATGGCGCGCTTGAACGACGAGATCGTCGGAACCTGCGCGCTCATCAAGACCGGTGAGAACCTGTTCGAGGTGGCCAAAATGGGCGTGCTCGAAAAGGCGCAAGGAAAGCAGGCGGGTAAGAAGCTCATTCTGGCCTGTATCGAGAAGGCAAGAGAACTGGGAGCGGAATCGCTGGAGCTGATGACCAGCAATCGCCTGAAACCTGCGGTTTCTCTGTATCAGAAGGTAGGATTCACCATCACCCATTGCGGCCCGCATCCGCGCTATAAGCGGTGCGATACCGTGATGGCCATGGATCTCCGCGAACCCACCCGCGAGCGAATGCGAAAGAGCGCGTAGTCTGTTCTGTCATCCCGGCCTTGTGCCGGGATCTCTAGCCAAGTGTTCTGTTGCCTGAGATCCCCGCCTTCGCGGGGATGACATTCTGTATGTAATTTCACTGGAAACTTGCGCGCGCGCCGCATAGAGTGGCGCGGCGTGCTATCGTAAGGATAAAACAATGAAAGCGTTAGTAAAATCCAAGGCGACGGAAGGCATCTGGCTGGAGGATGTCAACGAGCCGGAATGCGGCATCAACGACCTGCTCATCAAAGTGCATAAGACGGGAGTCTGCGGCACGGATCTGCATATCTACAACTGGGACGAATGGGCGCAGAAAACCATCCCCGTGCCCATGACCATCGGCCATGAATTCGTCGGCGAGATCGTCGAGATCGGCAGCAACGTGACGGGCTTCACCAAGGGCGCGATCGTGAGCGCCGAGGGGCATATCGTCTGCGGCCATTGCCGCAACTGCCTCGCCGGGCGGCGGCATCTCTGCGCGCATACGGTGGGTGTCGGTGTGAACCGCAACGGGGCGTTCGCGGAGTATGTGTCCGTGCCTGCGGTCAACGCATGGCGCTGCCATCCGGATATTCCCGAGGAATTGTACGCGATCTTCGATCCGCTGGGGAATGCGACGCATACCGCGCTCCAGTTCGATCTGGTGGGAGAGGATGTACTCATTACCGGCGCGGGGCCTATCGGCATCATGGCGGTGGCTATCGCGCGGAAAGCAGGCGCGCGGCATATCATCATCACGGACGTGAATGATTACCGGCTTAATCTTGCCAAGAAGATGGGAGCCACCCGGGCGATCAATATATCGAAAGGAATCGATTATTCCGCCGTAATGGAAGAGCTGGGCATGACCGAAGGCTTCGACGTCGGCATGGAGATGTCCGGTAATCCCAAGGCGTTCAACGATATGGTAAAGAATATGGCGCATGGTGGCCGTATCGCGATGCTGGGCATCCAGAGCGGACACCCGAACATCGACTGGGATAAGGTCGTGTTCAAGATGCTGACCATCAAGGGCATCTATGGCCGCGAGATGTTCGAGACCTGGTACAAGATGAGCGCGCTGATCCTCAGCGGCATGGACATCGCGCCGGTCATCACGCATCGTTATAAATACACCGACTTCCAGAAGGCGTTCGATGTGGCGCGTTCCGGGCAGAGCGGCAAGGTAGTGCTGGATTGGGAGTGAACACGATGAACGCAGAAGCAGCCAAGAAGAAAGAGACCGCGATGGGCGTACTGGATGCAAGCGTATCCGAGGAACTGGGAAAGATGCGGAACGCAGGAACGCTGAAAGCTTTCCACTACATCAGCACGCCTATGGATACCGAGGTGCGGATGGAGGATGCCGGTAAGGTGCTGGTGCTTTCCTCTAACAATTACCTTGGGCTGGCGAATCACCCGGAGGTTATCGAGGCAGGGAAGAAAGCGCTCGATACGTACGGAGCGGGTACGTCATCGGTGCGCTTCATCTGTGGCACGGTGAGCATCCATCGGCAGATCGAGGAGAAGCTGGCGAAGCTGTCGCATACCGAAGCGGCGCTCACCTATGTTTCCTGCTGGGCGGCCAATACCGGGGTAATTCCGGCACTGGTGGGTGAACAAGACGCACTTATCAGCGACGAGTTGAACCATGCATCCATCATTGATGGTTGCCGCATGGCGAAGGGCAAGCGCCTGCGCTACAAGCATTCGGATATGGCGGACCTTGAGCGTTGCCTGAAAGAAGCGGAAGGTGCGCGCCGGATTCTGGTCATCACCGACGGCGTGTTCAGTATGGAGGGCGACCTCGCGAAACTGCCGGAGATCATTACACTGTCGAAGCGTTATGGCGCGGCGGTAATGCTGGATGACTCGCACGGCGTGGGGGTGATGGGTACGCACGGACGCGGCACGGCGGAGCATTTCGGTGTGGAAGGGCAGGTGGACGTCATCACCGGCACGCTCGGAAAGGCGCTGGGAGGCGCGGCGGGCGGTTATGTTGCGGCATCCAAAGCGGTCATCGAATACCTCAATCAGGTATCGCGTCCGCAGTTATTCTCCAACGCACTTCCGGCGACGGTGGCGGGCAGCGCGCTCAAGGCCATCGAAGTGCTGGAGCGTGAGCCGCAACGCGTCGCGCGCCTGCATGCGCTGGTGAAGCAGATGCGCGACGGGCTGAAAGCGCGCGGGTTCAAACCGCTGGAGGGCGATTCGGCCATCGTTCCCATCATCGTGGGAGAAACGGCGTTCGCCATCACGATGAGCAAGGAGCTGCTGAAGGAAGGCATCTTCATCACCGGATTCGGGTTCCCCGTAGTGCCGGAGGGCGCGGCGCGGTTACGCATCCAGATCTGCGCGTCGCTCACCGACGCTCAGATCGCTTTTGCGCTGGATAAATTTGAAATGGTCGGTAAACGGTTGGGAGTGATCTAGGCATGTCTGCACAGGAAGCACCCGCTGCCACCGTGAAACTCGACGACGAGAAGATCCACTGGGATCTCAGCAAGTCGATGAGCTATGGCGAGTATCTCGACCTGCCGAAATTACTTTCCTGCCAGCATGTGCGCTCGGATACGCATAACGAGATGCTGTTCATCATCATCCATCAGGCGTCGGAATTATGGATGAAGCTGTCGCTGCACGAGCTGACCAGCGCGCTCGCGCATATCCGCAAGGACGACGTGAGTCCCGCCTTCAAGATGCTCTCGCGCATGTCGCGCATCCAGACGCAGCTCATCCAGTCGTGGGACGTGCTCTCGACGCTGACTCCGGCGGAATATGTGCAGTTCCGCGATGCGCTGGGGACGGGTTCGGGTTTCCAGTCGCACCAGTACCGCATGCTGGAGTTCAGCCTCGGCAATAAGAATGCCGCGATGATCGAGGTGCATAAGCACGATGCCGCCATCTATGAGTTGCTGCAGAAAACGCTGGCAGCGCCCAGCCTGTATGACGAATCGCTGCGGCTGTTGTTCCGGCATGGTTTTGCGATACCGGACGAGTATGTGGAACGCGACTGGAGCCAGCCTTACGTGCCCAGCCAGCAGGTGGAAGACCAGTGGTATAAGGTGTACTCCAATACTGATAAATACTGGGAACTGTATTATCTTGCGGAGAAGCTCATCGATGTGGAGGATATGTTCCAGCAATGGCGCTTCCGCCATATGAAAACGGTCGAGCGCGTCATCGGTTTCAAGCAGGGAACGGGCGGCACGTCGGGTGCGCCGTATTTGAAAAAGGCGCTGGACCTGCGCTTCTTCCCTGAGCTTTGGACGGTTCGCACGCGGATATAGCATGTCGTACAAGGGCCATTTCAGCAACGCCTTGAATGCCGCCCCGGAACGCCTCCATTTTGCCGCGCATAGCCATCATCTCTGGCCGGACGTGTCGCATGACGCGCATATGGAATGCTGGAATGATGCCGCCCGTTTTGCCGATCGCAAATGGGAGAGGGTCTGCGGAGAAGTCATACCGGCAGTGCAGGCGCATATCGCGCATCACCTGCGCCTGAGTAAGCCGAAAAACATCGCGTTCGAGAGCAATACCCATGCGCTGGTGTTGCGGCTGCTGTCGTGTTTTCCGACGGACAAGCCGGTGCGTGTGCTTACCACGGACAGCGAGTTTCATAGCTTCCGCCGCCAGATGGATAGGATGGAGGAGGCCGGGCTTGCCGAGGTGACGCGCATCGCCACGCAGCCGTTCGAAACATTCGCACAGCGGTTCATCGATGCCATCAAAGGGCAGGAATGGGACCTTGTTTTTTTTAGTCAGGTGTTTTTCAATTCCGGATTCGTGGTGCGGGAGTTGGAACGCATCGTGCGATCCGTACCCGGGAAAGAAACCTTTGTCGTCATCGACGGCTATCACGGATTCATGGCCGTGCCGACCGACCTGAGTGGTATCGAGCACCGGGCATTCTATCTGGCCGGGGGCTATAAATATGCGATGGCGGGCGAGGGGGCGTGCTTTCTCCATGTCCCGGATGGATACGGCTTGCGCCCCGTCAATACCGGATGGTTCGCGGCGTTCGATGCGCTGGAGCATGCCCCGGATACGGGCGTCGCCTACGGCGCGAACGGTTATCGCTTCATGGGGGCGACGTTCGATCCTTCGGGATTGTATCGTATGCGGGCGGTGTTCGACTGGTTGAAGCGTGAGGGGATCTCGGTGGAAGACATCCACGCGCATGTGCGATCATTGCAGGGATATTTTATGGAGCGGCTATCGGGGTTGGGGCATACTCACCTGAAACCGGGGAATCTTGTGCCGTCGCCGGATGCCGAGGAGCGGGGACATTTCCTGACCTTCGAGGTGGGCGCGGCGGCAGAGCGCATTCACCGTGAATTACTGGAGAAGCATGTCGTCACCGATTACCGGGGCACGCGTTTGCGCTTTGGTTTTGGGCTGTACCATGATAGGGAAGATGTAATGCGTCTTCTAACCATTCTGGGTAATGGCCATGAGTAAAGTCATCAACAAGTACGACGACATCATCAAGATATGCAAGCAGGCGCAGGCGGATATATTGCGTATCACGCACGACCCCGAAATGCCACGCGTGGATAAGAACGACGAGATACGGCAGGTGGTCGCGCGTACCGACCAGAAGATAAAATCCTACTTCAACGTCTATAATTAAGCGGCGTCTTTCTGGTTTTCCGGACGCGCGGCGATGAAGGCGGGATGCTGCTCGCAGGCGGCGTGGACGCGCAGGATGGTGGGGAATTCCGTCAGGTCGCATTTGAAGCGTTGGGCATTGGAGACCTGCGGCACGAGGCAGATGTCGGCCAGCGTTGGGGTATCACCGTGGCAGAATGTACCGGTATGTTCCTCTTGCAGCATGGTCTCGATGGCGGTGAAGCCGGTGCGTATCCAATGCTGATACCATGCGTTCTTGTCGGCATCGTTCACGCCCAGCACGCCTTGCAGGTATTTGAGTACGCGCAGGTTGTTGAGCGGATGTATCTCGCAGGCGATGCCTTGCGCGATGGCGCGCACGCGGGCGCGCTCCAGCGGAGTGTTGGGCAGCAGCGGCGGCGTGGGGTGCGTTTCTTCCAGATACTCGATGATGGCGAGCGACTGGGTGAGCACCGTGCCTACCTCAAGGCTGGGAACCAGCCCGGCGGGGTTGACCGAGGTGTACCCTTCCTGCCGGTGCGCGCCTTCCAGCAGGTTCACATAGACCATCTCCGGCGCAAGGCCTTTCAACTGCATGGCGATGCGGACGAGGTAAGCTGCGGAGGAGCGGTGATAGGTGTAGAGTTTCATTGGGCATTACCTCATTAATGTCATCCCGGCCTTGTGCCGGGATCGCAGGCCACGGAGTCTTGCTGCCTGAGATCCCCGCCTTCGCGGGGATGACATGTTGTTTATGCGGCTTTCGTTTTCTGTGACGAATCGTACTTCACCACCTGCTGATCGATGGCGCCGAAGAGGGAGTCGCCGTTCTTGTCGAACATCTCGATACGCACGCGGTCGCCGAAGCGCATGAAGGGCGTGGAGGGTTTGCCGTCGGCGATGGTTTCCAGCATGCGCTTCTCGGCGATGCAGGAGGAGCCGCTGCTGCGATCCACGTTCGACACCGTGCCGGAACCGATGATGGTTCCTGCCACCAGATGCCGTGTCTTGGCGGCGTGGGCGATGAGGGCCGGGAAGTCGAAGGTCATATCCACTCCCGCGTTAGGTTTGCCGAACAGGTCGCCGTTGAGATGCGTGATGAGCGGGAGTTTCACTTTGCCACCATCCCATGCGTCGCCGAGTTCCGCAGGCGTCACAGCCACGGGCGAGAAGGCGCTGGCGGGTTTGCTCTGGAAAAATCCGAAGCCCTTGGCCAGTTCGTTGGGAATAAGGTTGCGTAGCGATACGTCGTTGACCAGCATCACCAGTTTGATGTGCTGCGCGGCATCGGTGGGAGCGATGCCCATGGGCACATCGTCGGTGACGACGGCGACCTCGGACTCCATGTCGCTGCCCCAGTCTTCGCTGCCGGCCTCGATGGGAGCGGTGGGGCCGATGAAGCTATCAGATGCACCCTGATACATCAGCGGATCGGTCCAGAAACTGGGGGGCATCTCTGCGCCGCGCGCTTTGCGTACCAGTTCGACGTGGTTCACATAGGCGGAGCCGTCAGCCCACTGGTAGGCGCGGGGCAGTGGCGAGGCGAGTTTTTTCGTATCCAGTTTGAAGATGCCCTTCGCGTCACCCGCGTTGAGCAGCTTGTAGAGTTTACGCAGCTTCGGCTCGGATTTCTTCCAGTTATCGAGCGCGGCCTGAAGCGTGGGAGCGATGTCCGACGCCTTCACCGCCTTGGTGAGGGTGCGGTTGACGACGATCAGCGTGCCGTCGCGGCCGCCGGTCTTGAGTGTGGCGAGTTTCATTTCTTTTCCTTCCAGCTATCGACATAGCCTTTCCATTCCGCCGCCGTGGCGTCTTTGTCGATGATGACGGCGTCGCGGGTGTCGATCATCACGGCCACCTCGTCGGTTTCCTTGCGCGCGAATTTCTCGCCGGTCTTGAATGCCTTGGGATGCGGGCCGTGCGGAAATCCTACCGGATGGTAGGTGACCATGCCGGGATGGATGTTGTCACGGCTGAAGAACTCGCCCATGTGGTAGAAGATGATCTCGTCGTAGTCGTTGTTGGAATGGTAGAACGGCACTTTCAGCGCGCCGGGGTCGCTCTCGATGGGGCGCGGGCAGAAGGTGCAGACCACAAAACGATTGGCGAGGAAGGTGGTGTGCGCCGAGGGCGGCAGGTGGTAGCGATGGCTCATCAGCGGACGGATGTCGCGCCAGTTGATGCGTACCGGGACGTTGTCACCTTTCCAGCCTACGACGTCGAGCGGGTTGAAGGGATAGGTCTGCGTCGAGAATTTCTCGCCGCGTTTCATCACGATGCTCCACGGCTTCTCGCTCTGCTGGTCTTTATAGGCGGCGTCGATCTGCGGCACGTCGAGCATGGCGGGATCGAAGATCGCATTGGGGCCAACCAAGCCTTTGTCGGGCAGGCGGTAGCCGTCATTGGTGGCTTCGATGAGCAGGAACACGGCCTTGCCGGAACATTCCACACGCCAGCGCGTGCAGCGCGGCAGCATGATGTAGTCGCCTTCGCGGAAACTCAGATGGCCGAAGTCGCAGAACAACTCGCCGCTGCCTGCATGGACGAACAGCAACTCATCGCCGTCGGCGTTGCAGACGAGATGATCCATCTTACCGGAGGTCTTCCAGACGCGGAAACGCATCGCATGATTGTGCATCACTGATGCGGCGCTCCACGGGGTGGAGGTGGCGCGCTTCTCCTTGGAGAAATCGAACGCACGCGGGCGCAGCTCGCCCTCCCACTTCACCCAGCCGGTCGGCGGATGGGCGTGGTACAGGTGCGTGACCGGGCCGAAGAAACCCTCGCGCCCGAATTCGCGCTCGAATGTGTCCTTGGGCAGATCGCAATGCGCCTGCCGGGAGTGCTTGCCGGAACTGCGCGGGAAGGAGATCCAGTTTTTCATAGTATGCTTTCTCTACTCATCACATCCCGGAAGCCGAAGGCTATCCGGGATCTCATCATGGGATCCCGGATCTTCGCGGCGTTTGCCGCTCGTCCGGGATGTGTTTTTTTATTTCGTATCGCTCAACACGCCACGGCGTACCTGATCGAGCTCGATGGATTCGAACAGGGCGCGGAAGTTGCCTTCGCCGAAACCTTCGTCGCCCTTGCGCTGGATGATCTCGAAGAATATCGGGCCGATGACCGTGTTGGTGAATATCTGTAGCAGGATGCCGCCGTCACCCGCGCCCGGCTTCGATTCCGGTGCGCCGTCGATGAGGATACGGCGCTTGCGAAGCTCCTCCACCTTCTCGTGATGGTGCGGGAGGCGCTTGTCGATGTTCTCGTAATAAGTGTCGAGCGTATCCATGAAC
>JADZBT010000157.1 GCA_020851915.1 Alphaproteobacteria bacterium
AACAATGGTCAAGGCGAAATTGTGCGCCGCAAAAAGCGTTCTGCGGGATGGGCAGCAATATGCGTGGAAAATAATACACACCTCGACAGGCTCTTATAGCTATGAGCGCTATTCTGCCCAACAAAATAT
This sequence comes from Alphaproteobacteria bacterium, assembly GCA_020851915.1. Taxonomy (GTDB): domain Bacteria; phylum Pseudomonadota; class Alphaproteobacteria; order Rickettsiales; family RI-342; genus JADZBT01. Next base: position 130 of record JADZBT010000157.1, read on the forward strand.
TGATTTTGTCTGGACAGCACGGCACTATGAAAAAGATGATACTTACGGGTTTGTTAACGAAATTTTTATTTCGCCGTGATACAAAATAACAACAGGGACAGGGCGGATTTTTTACAATGATTCTAAGATATTTAGCGATCGCATGCATGGCGGTGGCCGTTGGATATTTTCCCGGCATCGCGAATGCTGGCTCTAATTCCCGATACGCCTCCATCGTGGTGGATGTCGATCATAACGCCGTACTGCACGCATCACAGGCGGACGCCAAGCGATACCCCGCTTCGCTCACCAAGATGATGACGCTCTACCTCACGTTCGATGCACTCAAACACGGCAGAATTACCTGGGATCAAAAACTCCCGGTGTCCGCTTATGCAGCGGGACAACCGCAGACCAACATCTCCCTGAAACCGGGGAGCAAACTCTCCGTGCGCGACGCCGTCTATGCGCTCATCATTCGCTCCGCCAATGACGCCTCCGTGGTAATGGCGGAGGCACTGGGAAAATCCGTGCAGAATTTCGGGCGGATGATGACCGACAAGGCTCACGCACTCGGCATGAACCACACACAGTTCCGCAACCCCAATGGCCTGCATGATCCTAACCAGTACACCACCGCACGCGATATGGCCAAGCTCGGAATTGCCATAAAACGGGACTTCCCCGAATATTATCGCCTCTTCAAAGAAAATAAATTTACCTTCAACGGCCGCACCTATTACAGCCATAACCGCGTGACGCTCTATACCGACGGCGTGGACGGCATCAAGACCGGCTACGTCAACGCATCGGGCTTTAATCTGGTCAGCTCCATGCACAAGAATGGGCGCAATCTGGTGGGCGTAGTGATGGGAGGCCGCACGGCGCAATCGCGCGACAGCCACATGGTGAGCCTGCTCAGTCAGGCGCTTAAGGAAGGCGGCACGGGCAGTAACGCCACCTACGCCTTCAAGACTCCTCCGTTGCCCGTGAATAAGCCCGATAGGCATAGCCCGCAGCTTGCCATGCTGGCGCGTCAGGAGCCCATGGCCGCTCCGATCGAGGATAGCGACGTGTCGTCCAATCCCAACGCGACAGGCGTGATACGCGAGGCATCGGCACTGCCGCAGCAGATCGCGACAGAACCACTCCACCAGCCGAGCCTGTTCCAACCGGCCAGCTATCCGGGGAGCAACAGCATGCTGACAGCGAATGTACGGCCTCTCTCTGTCCCGAGCGTCAAAGACGGGGCAAGCGCGGAATCTGCGAACTGGGGGATTCAGGTGGGCGCATTCAGCAAGGCGCGCGATGCGCTAATGGCAGCGGCGGCGGCGATCGAGATCGCCCCCTCGATACTCTCCACTTCGAAGATAAAGGTAGCCGACGCCGGAACTGCTGAGAGCATTCACCGCGCCCGGCTCGCCAACCTCACCGAGTCACAGGCCCGCAACGCGTGCCGCATACTCAAGTCGCACAACGAATCCTGCTTTATCTACAAGGCGAACGATACTTCGGAATTCTAATCCGCTTTGGGAAGCGCGGCGGGAGCAGAATGTCCCTTCTCTGCCTGCTGCGACTTGGCTTCTTCTTCCTTGCGTAGCAGGTCTTCCACCGCCCGCGTGGTCAGCACCGGGTTCTTACGGACAAGAATATCGAGCTCCGATGCGTCTTCCTTATCAAGAACCTCGGTCATGTCCTCTTCAGCGACCATGTCTTCGTACTGTGTGATGATCCGCTCGACACGCCAGGGCTTCTCGACACCCGATAACTCCACCGCGCGTGATGCGCGCTCCGCTTCGATCACGATGAATTCATCCGCGTTCTTATAGATGCGATACTGCATGATGCCCGCCTTCGCCCACCCCCGCGTGGCCAGCGGCAACGGCACGAATTCATAGGTATCTTTCTTTCCGGCCATTCTTAGAACCCGCGCCAGCGCATCGCACCAATGAGGCAATCGACCTCTTCGCCATCGGATGCCAGTGGAGCAATACATTGGCGGTAGCGCACATGCACCTTACTGGCGTTGACAAATTCCGCTTCGTCAACGATGGGCTTCCGGGTGGATACGACATCCCATATCTTCTGCACGATATTGTTGGTGTGCATGGAAACCAGCGTGTCATACACATCGCGCCCGGTAAAATCGTCGCCATAGGCGTCCACCAGATCCTTGCCGAGGTAGCTGTAGCGGAACTCCCTGCTCTTCGCGTCCTTGTTGATCCGAATGAGAAAGCAGGAACCCCAGATGTCGCTGAGATCTCCCGGCTTCATGTCGCTCTCGGATGGCAACGTCCGCTTGCCCTTGGCTTCTTCCCAATACAGCAGCAACTGCCGATCTGCACGCCGTTCTTCGCCCATGGTGACTCCTGCCGGTTAAGTATTATCCGCCAGTATATTACCAGCAAGGTACAGCGAACCGCAAATTAAAACGCGGTACGGCCCGTGCGCTTCGCGCGCCACCTGTTGCAC
>JADZBT010000158.1 GCA_020851915.1 Alphaproteobacteria bacterium
ATGTGCCGTACGATAATCCGCAGGATATGGAGCGGGCAAGGTTCGTTCAGGAGGGCTTCTACTGGAACGCCTGTTTCTTCACGGTGCTGTGGTCGTTGTACCACCGGCTATGGCTGGCCTCGGCGGTGCTCGTGCTGGTCTATGTCGCGGAGTCGATGCTGGTCGAGCGGCTGGGGCTGGGGATGCTCAGCGACCTGCTGATCCAGCTTGGCATATCGGTGATATTCGGCTTCATGGCCAGCGACCTGCTCGGGCGCGCGCTCCGCAGCCGTGGGTATGAGCTGGCCGATGTGGTGGTGAGCAAAAATCTCACCGGCGCGCAGCACCGTTTCTTCGAGCGCCGGCTTGAGGAGCGGCTGGAGCAGAAACTGAACGAGCTGCCGAAGGCGCTTTAACATTCTCTCAGGGGCGTCATGCAGCATACGGTGATCATCGATTATGGGTCGGGCAATCTGCGTTCTGTGGCGCGGGCGTTCCAGCATGTGGCGGCGGCGAGCGGCAACCGCATCAGCGTGTCGGACGACATCGCGCAGGTGAAGCAGGCGACGCATATCGTGCTGCCGGGCGTGGGGGCCTTTGCCGATTGCATGGCCGGGCTACAGGCCATTCCCGGTATGATCGCGGTACTGGAGGCCATGGTACTGGAGCGCAAGACCCCGTTTCTGGGTATCTGCGTCGGGATGCAGCTATTGGCGAAGGAAGGCCACGAGCACGGCGTGACCAAGGGTCTGGGCTGGCTCGATGCCGTGGTGGAGCCGCTTACGCCAGCGCCGGGCCTCAAGATCCCACATATGGGCTGGAATGAGCTGGCCATCCGTGATAGAAGGCCCCCGATTATGCAAGGACTTAGCGATGGCGATCACGCCTACTTCGTGCATAGCTACCATATGCGCTGCACGGATGCGGGCGAGGTGCTCGCGGTGTGCGATTACGGCGGCGAGGTCGCCGCGATTGTGGGGCGCGGGAATATTGTCGGTACGCAGTTCCATCCTGAAAAGAGCCAGGCCACCGGCCTCAGGGTGATAGAAAATTTTCTCGGTATTCAGGGTTAAAACACCATGACGATTCGTGTCGAAAAGATAGAAAAATTCCGCAGCTCCGATCTGGAAGATCTGTGCCTCGCGACGGAAGCCGCCATCAAGGAGGGCATCGGCTTCAACTGGATCGTCACGCCGTCGCGCGAGGTGCTGGAAGCCTACTGGCGCGGCGTGCTGGTCGTGCCGGAGCGCACGCTGTTCGTGGGACGTCTCGACGGCAGCATCGTGGGTTCGGTGCAGCTCTCGCGCCCCGGCCCGAATCGCCAGTCGCAGGCCTTCATGGCGGCGATAGAAAAACATTTCGTGGCCCCCTGGGCGCGCGGCCACGGCCTCGCCAAGGAGCTGCTGCGTGCGGCAGAGGAAGAGGCCCTGCGCGGCGGCTACAGCGTCGTGCGGCTCGATGTGCGCGCCAGCCAGAAGGCCGCCATCACGCTTTATGAAAGCGCCGGATACGAGCGCTGGGGCGTGCTCGATCAGTATGAGCAGGTCAACGGCGAGATCGTTGCCGGACATTTCTTCGTTAAAGACCTCAAGCGCCACGCGGCCCAGAAATCCGCATGATCCTCTTCCCGGCGATAGACTTGAAAGACGGCAAATGCGTTCGCCTCCTGCGCGGCGAAATGGACGCAGCGACGGTGTTCTCCGACGACCCGGCGGCCAAGGCGCGCGAGTTCGAGGCGCTGGGGTTTGAGTATCTGCATCTCGTGGATTTGAACGGTGCGTTTGAGGGCAAGCCGGTCAATGCCTCTGCCGTAAAATCCATCCTCCAGTCTATCCGGATTCCCGTACAGTTAGGCGGCGGCATCCGCGACATGGCGACCGTCGAGCACTGGCTGGCGCTGGGCGTCAGCCGCGTGATACTGGGCACGGTGGCGCTCAAGGACCCAACACTCACCAAAGCGGCCTGCAAGGCCTTTCCCGGACGTATCGTGCTGGGCATTGATGCACGTCATGGCAAGGTCGCGGTGGAGGGTTGGGCGGAGACCTCCGACATGGCGGCGCCCACGCTGGCAAAAGCATACGAGCAGGCGGGTGCAGCGGCGATCATCTACACCGACATCGGCCGCGATGGCGCGATGGCGGGGCCCAACATCGAAGAAACCGTGCGACTGGCGCAGTCCATCACCACCCCGGTCATCGCCTCAGGCGGCGTATCATCCATCGATGACCTGAAAGCGCTCAAGGCGCATGAGAAAGACGGCATCACGGGCGTGATCTCCGGCCGCGCCATCTATGACGGCCGCATCGACCCGAAAGAAGCATTGGCGCTGATGCGCGGGAGCAGATAATGCTCAAGACCCGCATCATCCCCTGCCTCGATGTGAAAGATGGCCGCGTGGTCAAGGGGGTGAATTTCGTCGATCTGGTGGATGCCGGCGACCCCGTGGAGCAGGCGAAGGTCTATGACGCGCAAGGCGCGGATGAACTCTGCTTCCTCGACATCACCGCCTCCAGCGACAACCGCGATACCATCTACGACGTGGTGGAGCGTACCGCAGGCGCATGCTTCATGCCGCTCACGGTGGGCGGCGGCGTGCGCGGGCTGGAGGACATACGCAAGTTGCTGCTCGCGGGCGCTGACAAGGTATCCATCAACACGGCGGCGGTGAAGCGCCCGGAATTCGTCAAAGAAGCCGCCGGGAAATTCGGTTCGCAATGTATCGTGGTCGCCGTGGATGCCAAGACCGTCGGCGAAGGGCGCTACGAGATATTCACCCATGGCGGGCGCGAACCCACCGGCATCGATGCCGTGGCGTGGGCGCAGCGCATGGCGGAGTATGGCGCAGGAGAGATACTGCTCACCTCCATGGATCGCGACGGGACCAAGGCGGGCTACAATATCCCGCTCACGCGCGCGATCGCCGATGCCGTGACCGTGCCGGTGATCGCTTCCGGCGGGGTAGGAACGCTCGATCATCTGGTGGAAGGCATCCGCGACGGCCATGCGTCAGCAGTACTGGCCGCTTCGATATTCCATTTCGGCATCTATTCCATCCGTGAGGCGAAAGAACATCTGCACGATGCGGGCATACCGGTGCGGATGTAAATATTTTTCTTGATGGCAATAAAAAACGCCGCCCACATGATGGGCGGCGTTTCTGTTATGTCCGGACCGCTACGACTATTTGCCGCTGCGAGTCAGTGCGATCTGCTTCTTCAGCGTTTCCGCATCGACCGCACCCGGGATCAGTGCATCGCCGACGATGAACGCCGGAGTGCCGCGAACATTCAGCGATCCGGTCAGCTGACGAACCTTGGCAAGCTCCTTATCCGCATCCTTCAGAGCGTCTTTCAGTTTCTGCTCATCGACGCCGAGATCCTTCGCCCTTTTCAGCAACTCTGCCTCATCCAGATTTCCGGTGGACTGCATCGTGGCCGAATGGAATGCGAAGTACTGCGTCGGGGCTACCTTATGCACGGCCAGCGCATACTGCGCGGCCAGAGTGGAGGACGGGCTCAGGATCGGGAATTCCTTGAACACGACGCGCAGGTTCTTGTCTTCGTCGATCAACTGGCTGATCACGGGCAGCGACCGCTTGCAGTAACCGCAATGATAGTCGAAGAACTCGACCAGCGTCACGTCACCGTCGGGATTGCCCGCAACCGGAGAACCTTCGTCCTCGAAGATCTCCTTATGCAGCCTTTTGATGCTTTCCGTAGCATTGGTGAGCTGCTCGTCCTGTTCCTTCTGCTGGTAGGAATTGAGGGAATCCACCAGTGCCTGCGGATTGTCCTTGATGAACTGGGCGATCGCCGCGTTGATGTCACCGCCGCCGGCCGATCCGCCGAGCTTGCCGCTGCCTGCCGCATAGCCCAGCGCCAGTGCTGCGATCACAAGACCTGCGACCATCAGCTTGCACTTGCCGCCTGAACTTCCATCGCAGGAAGCGGTGTTGGTATTCTTTGCATTCATGAAATTCTCTCCTGATGCGTTATAAACAGATATGCGCTTGCGCGTCTGCGACTTATACTCAAAATGCCGCCATAGGTACAGCAGTTTATAACAACTCCATATTATGGCTAGGGTTGTTTTTTCTTGGCATTCTCTGCCAGCATTTCTAAATCCTTGGCCCGATACCATGCCGGGCTGTTTCCGGGTAATTCTCCTGCTGCCTGCTGTGAATATTTGGTGACTTCCTCGTTTTTGCCGAGCAGGTAATTCTCCTCCGCCAGCGCCAGATGGTAGAGTCCTGTTTTCTTCTGGCGATTATAGGCGCCGGCGAGCTGACGCCATGCGTCGATATAGCGGGGTTCCAGCTCCAGCGCTTTTTTGAGCTGCGTCACCGCTCCTTCCGTATCCGCCGCCTTGTCGGAGCCCAGCATGCTGGCGCCCAGCGCGGTGCGGATCAGGGCGGAATCTGGCAGCAGTTCCACGGCCTTGCGGTAGAATGTGGTGGCTTCGCCCAGCTGCCCGTGCTCGTAGAGCATCTGCGCCTTGAGCTCGATGAAATAGGGGTCTTCGGGTGACTGGGTGATGAGATCGTCTATTTCCGCCAGCGCGTTGGGCAGGTCGGACTGCTTGTAATAGGCAACGGCGCGCGCGTAATGCGCTTCCACGCTGCTGTTCTCCTTGGGGTATGCCGTGAAGGTGTCTTCCGGCCGGTTCAGGAAGCCGCGCAATTTTCCCAGCATGCGGGCGTGGCGCTCGACAAATTCTTTTGACGCGCCTGTCTGGGTCGAGGCAGTTTCTTCCACGTGATTACGGATATGTACCATGCGATCCTGGGTGAGCGGGTGGGTGCTGAGATATGGATTCTGGCCATCCATGTGGAGTTTCTCCAGCATCCGCAGCTTCTTGAACATGTCGAGCATGCCCTGCGCGGAAAGATGATTGCTGTCGAGGAAGCTGAGGGCTGCCTGATCGGCCGCTTCCTCCTGTGTGCGGGTATAGGCGTAGAGGCTGCGCTCGGCGATCTGGTTCCCTGCGGTCAGCACCGCCGCGCCGACGTCGCTCGATTTGGTGGCTACCCCGGCGACGCCGGCCAGTACGTAGCTGAGCAATGCACCCGCCGATGCCTGCTCCGCCGCCTGCGCGCCGCGCACCAGATGCCCCCCGGAAATATGTCCCGTTTCATGCGCCAGCACGCCGATGACCATCTCCGGCGTATCGGCGGCAAGCAGCAGCCCCGTGTGGATGAAGATATTGGAGCCGCCCGCTACGAACGCGTTGATGGAATCATCATTGACGATATAGATATGCACCGCATCCGCATCGAGCCCTGCGGAAGCGAAAATAGGGGTGGCGTAGGCGCGCAACGTGCGCTCGATCTCCTCGTCGCGGATGATCGCCAACCCTGCCGCATTCGCCGGGCCGGGGCCCGGGAACAGGGTCAGGAGGGCAAAAACCGCAAAAATCCAGCGAAAAAGCCACTTCATCTGTTTACAATGCCGCCTTCTTCCCGTATGGAAATCCAGTACTAACATGAGTACGGATACAAAGCAAAACGGATAAACCTCTATGAAAGTCTCCAAACGCGGTTCGGTCTCCCCATTTCTGGTCATGGAAGCATTGAGCCGAGCGAACGCGTACATTGCGGAGCATAATGCCGAAGTGGTCCATCTCTCGCTCGGGCAGCCGGGGAAAGGCGTCCCTGCGCGCGTGGCCGAGAAGCTGCGCGATCTGGTGATGAACGACAAGCTGGGCTATACGGAAGGCTCCGGCATGCTGGAGCTGCGTAAGCGCATCGCGCAGCATTACCGCGAAACCTACGGAGTGGACGTATCGTGGGAGCGTATCTTCATCACGGTGGGGTCGTCGAGCGCGTTCTTCCTGTCGCTGATCGCGGCGTTCGATGCCGGGGATCGCGTGGCACTGGTGCAGCCCTGCTATCCCGCCTATCGCAACATGCTGATCGCGCACGACCTTGAGCCGGTGCTGCTGCGCGGCACGTTCGAGAACAACTTCCAGCCGACGGTGGCCATGCTGGAGGCGCTGGATACGCCGATCGACGGCCTTATCATCGCGAGCCCGTCCAACCCTACCGGCACGGTGCTCCCCGAGAAGGAGATGCGCGCCATCGTGAAATATTGCGAGGCCAACAACATCCGCATCATCTCGGACGAGATCTATCACGGCATGCCCTACAACGCGAAGACCGCGACCGCGCTCTCCATGAGCGATTCGGCCATTGTCGTCAACAGCTTCTCCAAATACTTCCTGATGGCGGGCTGGCGTCTGGGATGGGTGGTGGCCCCGGCGGATCTCGCGCGTTCTTATGAGTCGCTGGTGCAGCATTTCTTCGTTTCGCCCCCGGCTTTGGCGCAGCATGCGGCGCTGGAAGTGTTCAACTGCAAGGACGAGCTGGACAGCACGGTGGCGGAATACGCCCAGAACCGCGCCATCATGCTGGAAGCCCTGCCGAAGATCGGCTTCTCGCACATCTGCCCGGCGGAAGGCGCGTTCTACATCTATGCCAATGTCTCGGACCTTACCGACAACAGCGCGGATTTCTGCGAGGAGATGCTGCGCGGTGCGGGCGTGGTCGGCGTATCCGGTCACGACTTCGACACCGAGCAGGGCGACGCCTATGTGCGCCTCTCCTACAGCGGCACGCGCGCCGACATCGAAAACGCCATGGCCCGCCTGAAGGGATGGCTCGATACACGCCAGCCGAAAGCGCGTAAGGCGAGCTGATCTCCTGACAGGCTGTCATCCTGCGCGAAAGCGCAGGATCTCCATCCGAATCCGAAGGCTGTTGCATGAGATCCTGCGGTCACGCCGCAGGATGACACGCGTGCGCGTCGTGCCCGCGTGTCAATTATCCATGATCTTTTTCCACCAGCCGGAACGCTGGCTGCGCGGTTTGGCGGGGGCGGCGTCGGCCGGGGTGGCGCTTACGGATTCCGACTTCGGTTCGTTACGCGGCTCCGCACGATGTTCTCTGGGCTCATGGCGCGGCTCCGGCGCGCGGAATTCCGCGATGACCGCTGCGGCGCTGGCCGGCGCATCGCCGGTATCCGCTACATGGGGCCGATCCCCGCGATGGCGTCCGCCGCCGCCACGGCGGTTCCGGTTGCGCCCGCCGTGGCGGCGCTCCTGATTCTCATTGCGGTTTTCCGTGTCGGCGGACTCTCCCTCGCCGTGAGCGGAGGGATCATGTTCCGGCGTATCTGATGGCCAGGATTCCAGCGACTCGCTGACCGCATTATCGTCCCAGCTATCGCTAGTGCGCTCTCGGTCGCGGTTACGGCCGCGTCCGCCACGGCGGCCACGGCGGCGGCGGCGGCCACGACGCTGTTCATCTCCGCCGAAGGTTTCGCCCGAAGCTCCTCCCTCGCGTTCTTCACCGGCGGGGGAATCGTCGGACATTTCACGTTCTTCGCGGGGTGC
>JADZBT010000159.1 GCA_020851915.1 Alphaproteobacteria bacterium
AGCAATATACCCGCGTGTTCCAGCCGACCGAAGTGCAGATGATGCTGGCCGCCTTCTCCAACATGGAGACGGTGCACATCGCGGCTTATTCGCACCTGCTCGACACCGTCGGCATGCCGGAAACCGAATACATCGCCTTTATGAAATACAAGGAGATGAAGGATAAATACGACTACATGCAGCAGTTCGGCTGCGACGACAAAGAGGGCGTCGCCAAGACGCTTGCCGTGTTCGGCGCCTTCACCGAGGGCTTGCAGCTCTTCGCATCGTTCGCGATCCTGCTCAACTTCCAGCGTTTCGGCAAGATGAAGGGCATGTGCCAGATCATCACCTGGTCGGTGCGCGATGAGACATTGCATACCAATTCCATCGTGCGCCTGTTCAAGACCTTCGTGGATGAGAATCCGGAAGTGTGGACGGAACAGTTCCGCCGCGATCTCTATGTCGCCTGCTCGACCATCGTCGATCACGAGGATGCCTTCATCGACCTCGCTTTCGAGCTGGGCGGCGTGCCGGGCATGGAGCCGGAAGACATCAAGCGTTATATACGATACATCGCCGACCGCCGGCTGATGCAGCTGGGACTCCAGCCCATCTACAATATCGAATCCAACCCGCTTCCGTGGCTGGATGAGATACTGAACGGCGTCGAGCATACCAATTTCTTCGAAAACCGGGTGACGGAATATACCAAGGCCGCCACCCAAGGAACATGGGAAGAAGCGTTCAACGATTAAGTTGCCCTTCCTCCCGTGCGCAGAAGCCATGGCGACACTGTCTCCTCCCTACCACAGTCTCCTCCCCGCCGTGGCTTCTGCATTTTATTTGATTGCCCCCGTGATTTTCTGCTGAAAATCACATGGGGCGCGGCTCAGGGCTGGCGCGGACTTCTGTCCGCGCGCCATTTTCCCTTCTTGTCATCCTGAACTTGATTCAGGATCCATCTCTCCATTTGACGGATGCGGATGGCTGGATGCTGAAACAAGTTCAGCATGACAAGGGCTAAGAGTTGGCCGTCCGTGCCAGCGCCAGTACATGCACTGAGGCCGCGCCCGCTTTGAGCAGGGCTTTGCTGCACGCCTCCACAGTCGCGCCCGTGGTCATCACGTCATCCACCAGCACCACATGCTTTCCGGTAACGCGCTCTTTGTGACGAGGGGTGATGGTGAATGCGCCGCGCACGTTCTTGCGGCGTTTATCGCGGCTAAGGGACGCTTGCGGGGCGGTGTGTTTTTTGCGGGTGAGCAGGTCGGGGATGACGGGGATGCCGGAGGCGTCGCCCACCCAGCGGGCGAGCAGGCCGGACTGGTTGTAGGTGCGGCGGATGAGGCGGTAATAATGCAGTGGCACAGGCGCCAGGAGGTCGGCCCCTTCCAGCACCTCGCGCCCGGCGCGCAGCAACCATGCGGCCATGCCGCGCGCGAGGTAGGTCTGGTCATAATATTTGAGGCGCGCGACCAGCGGCCGGCTGGCTTCGTCGTAGGATAGTGCTGCACGGGCCGCCGCGTAGGACGGCGGATGTTCCAGGCATGCGCCGCACAGCGCGCCCTTTCCCGGATCGAATTCGAAGGGCAGGGAGCATGTCGCGCAGAAGGGCTCGGAGATGAAATGCAACCGTCCCCAGCAGGTTCCGCACAGGCTGCCCTGCGTATCCACCCCTTCGCCGCACAGCACGCAGCGCGGCGGCAGCAATGTGTCGAGGAGCTGGCGGGCGCGGGGGCGGAGTATGGTCAGCATAAAAATACCCATTACCGATAAGTCACGGCTAGCCACCCGCCGCTAACTGTATATGATGTGCCGCGATGTCCGAGAACACAACCATTTTCGATCCCGTCCAACGCCGCCGCCAGCGCGACCGCGCGAGTGTGGCGTTCGCGGAGCATGATTTCCTGATGCGCGAGGTGGCCGAACGGCTGGCCGAACGGCTGGACGGGCTCAACCGGAATTTCCCCATGGTGCTGGATCTGGGCTGCCATACCGGGGGCCTGCGCGCACACATCATGGGAAAGAACGGCATCGCGGAGGTGGTGGAGTGCGACCTCTCGTCCGCGATGGTGGCGCAGGCGGGAGGAGGCTTGCGGCTGGTGGCGGATGAGGAGCGATTGCCTTTCGCCGAGCATACATTCGATGCGGTGTTCAGTGTGCTGTCGTTGCAGGGGGTGAATGACCTGCCGGGCGTGCTCATTCAGGCGCGGCAGATATTGAAGCCGGACGGATTATTTCTCGCCGCGCTCATCGGCGGTGAATCGCTCACCGAATTGCGGCAGGCGATGCTGGCGGGGGAGATCGCCGAAGAGGGCGGCGCCGCGCCGCGCGTCGCGCCGATGGTGGATGCACAGGATGCCGCACGTCTGCTGCAACGCGCCGGTTTCGCGTTGCCGGTGGTGGAGAGCGAAACCATCACCGCGACCTATTCCGATGCGCTATCGCTGATGCTCGACCTGCGCGGCATGGGCGAAGGCAACGCGCTGGTGCAGCGTCCGCGCCGCCCCATGAAACGCAATACGCTGGCGGCCATCCTGTCCTGTTACCACGAGCAGCATGAGAATGACGATGGCCGCATCCCTGCGCGCTTCGACATCATCACGCTGACGGGGTGGAAGCCGGATGCATCACAGCAGCAGCCCGCCGCGCGCGGGAGCGCGACGGTGAGTTTGAGGGCGGTACTGGAGCAGAAATAGAATGCTGCCATCCCGGCGCAGGCCGGGATCTTATCTCTCTGAATGAGTCTGTGGATATATGAGATCCCGGCCTACGCCGGGATGGCAATTATTGTGTGGGCTGGAATGCGGCGCACAATGCCTCCACCAGCGGCATATCGGCGGGCGGCATGGGATAGGTGTGCATTTCGTGCGGCAGCACCCAGACCAGCGCCTTGTGCTCGCGGGCGGTGATATCGCCCTGCCAGCGGCGGATGAGGAATAGCGGCATCACCAGCTGGAAATCCGGGTATTCGAAAGTGATGGAGGTGAAGGCTTCGAGCGCATCGGGGGCGACCGTGATGCCCAGTTCCTCATGTAGTTCGCGGATGAGTGCTTGCTCCGGGGTTTCGCCCGATTCTATCTTGCCGCCGGGAAATTCCCACAGGCCTGCCATGGATCTGCCTTCCGGGCGCTGCGCGAGCAGGATCTTTCCATCGGGGGCGATGAGTGCGGCAGCGGCGACGTGGACGGTTTTCATAGGGGAGAGTCCAGTGGTTAGAGTGTAGTGGTTAGCAAGAGGCTACTGGACTCTATACTCTAACCACTGGACTCTATTGTTACGACCGATAGCTGCCGTTGATGCGGATATAGCCTTCGGTGAAGTCGCAGGTCCAAACGGTGGCCGCGCCTGTGCCGATGCCGACATCCACGGAGATCTCCAGCTCCTGACCCTTCATGTATGCAGCGACGGGCGTTTCGTCGTAGCCGGGGATCAGTCCGCCATGTTCCGTGATGCGGTGCGGGCCGATATGCACGACCAGATTATTCACATCGAGTTTTTCGCCGGAGCGTCCGGCGGCGGCCACGATGCGGCCCCAGTTGGGGTCTTCGCCTGCGATGGCGGTTTTCACCAGCGGGGAATTGGCGATGGTCATGCCGATGCGGTGTGCGGCATCGTCGGATGCGGCGCCCGTCACTTTAATGGCGATGAATTTGGACGCGCCCTCGCCGTCGCGCACGATCTGCCATGCGAGGTCCTGCAGCAGCTCAGTGAGGGCGCGGCGGAAATCGACGAGGTCGGCGCGGGTCGCTGCTTTGTTCCCGGCCTTGCCGGTGGCGAACAGCAGCAGCGTGTCGTTGGTGGAGGTGTCGCCGTCCACCGTGATGGCGTTGAAGGAGATGCGGTTGCCTTCGGTCAGTAACTCCTGCAACAGCGGTGCAGGGATGGCCGCGTCGGTGAAGACGAAGCCCAGCATCGTCGCCATGTTGGGCGCGATCATGCCGGAGCCTTTGGCGATGCCGCAGAGCGTGACCTTTGTGCCGTGGATGGTGGCGGTGCGCGTGGCGCCTTTCGGGAAAGTATCGGTCGTGCCGATAGCGCGCGCGGCGTCGAGCCACGAGGCGCTTGCCGTCATAGTGGGGATGGCGGCGGCGATGCGGTCGGTCTTGAGCGGGTTGCCGATGACGCCGGTCGAGGCCACGAACACGGATTCCGCCGCGCCGCCAACCGCTTTTGCGGCTGCCTCCGCCATGGCGCGAGTGCCCGCATCGCCTTCTGTACCGGTAAAGGCGTTGGCGTTTCCGGCATTGACGATGAGCGCGCGTGCCGTGCCATGCTTCAGAATGTTCTGACACCAGTGTATGGGCGCGGCGGCGGTGAGTGATAGCGTGAATACGCCCGCAGAGGTCGTGCCCTCCGCGCAATCGGTCAGCAGCAGGTCGGGACGGTTTTTATAGCGGATGCCAGTCTCGGCGACGGCAAGGCGCACACCTGCCACCGGCGGCATATCCGGGAATGTCTTGGGTGCGAGGGGGGAAGGGGCGGTCATGGGTGTTCGCAGATGATAGAAAAGGCCCCTCACCCCGGCCCTCTCCCTATGGGAGAGGGAGCATATCGCGCATGCCGTGGGAGAGGGGCCTTATTCGTTAAGGGTTACTGTGCCGACGTATCGCCTGCTTCAGCCGGAGTTTCCGCGTTGGCCGGAGCTGCTTCGCCCGTTGCGGGAGCTGCACCCGCAGGAGCTGCGCCCGGAGCATTGGCTTCAGGAGCCGGATGCAGCAGGTTCTCGAAGATCGGGCGTTCATGGCCATCCGCCGTATAGAAGCTGACCTGCGATTTGCCGACCAGGCTGTTCAGATATTCCTGCATGGCTGCGCCGACCATCTCGTTCTTCAGCTGCGGCTCCATCTGCTCGAAGGGAGGCGCGCTCACTGGACGGTGCTCGCCCGCCTTGATGACGTGCCAGCCGAAGGCGGTCTTCACCGGCTGCGCGGATACTTCACCCGGCTTCAGCGCGAAGGCGGCGTTCGAGAATTCGGGGATCATCTGCTCCTTGGTGAAGAAGCCCAGATCGCCGCCATTCTGTCCGCTGCCGACGTCCTTCGATTTGGCTTTGGCCAGTTCGGCGAAGTCCTTGCCGCCGGTGATCTCGGCGATGATCGCCTTGGCTTCGTCCTCGTTCTCTACGAGGATGTGCGCGGCCTGCATCTCCTCGCCATGGGTCATGTTCTTGACCTTTTCATCGTACGCCGCTTTGATCTTCTCTGCCGGAACCAGCTCGTCGATCTTACGGTTCAGGAAGATGTCGATCATCGCCTGATTCTTCATAAAGGCAGCGCGCTCGCGCACTTCCGGGTCATCCATCATGTCGCGGCTTTCCGCTTCCTGACGCAGTATCTCGTGGCGCACGAAGGACTCGGTGATGTTTTTCTGGAGCGCCTCCGGCATCGCGTCGAACTTGGTCGGCTCGCCGCCCACAGCCGTCGCGGCCTGAATCTGCTGCTCGATATGCGATTTCGTGTAGGATTTGCCGTTGATCTTGAGCGCGATGTAATCGTTCAGCGTGTCTTTCTTGTCCGTGGCCGTTTCGCTCTCCGCCGCCGGTTTATTCGTTACGTAAGAGGCTCCCCAGCCCACGACCAGCGCCCCGATAACCAGCGCAATCACCTGCTTTTTATCCATGATTGTCTCCTTCCTTCATGTGCCCTGCATATTGCTTGCGTTTATGGCACTGGGCCGCTACAAGTGCAAGCTACTTTTTAAGGGAATTTACTGGGGTACAACATGCTAGGGGCGCTGGCGCGCAAGGTGTTCGGTACGGCGAATGACCGTATCATCCGGTCGTATCAAAAAGACATACAGGCCATCAACGCAATGGAACCGGAGCTCGCCGCGCTCACGGACGAGCAGTTGCGCGACCGCACCGGCATCCTCAAGGCGCGCCTCGAGGCCGGGGAAACCCTCAACGACATCCTGCCCGACGCCTTTGCCACCGTGCGCGAGGCCTCGAAGCGCACCCTGAAGCTGCGCCATTTCGATGTGCAGCTGGTGGGCGGCATGACGCTCCATCGCGGCATGATCTCCGAGATGAAGACCGGTGAAGGTAAAACGCTGGTGGCGACGCTCGCCGCATACCTCAATGCGCTGACGGGTAAGGGCGTGCATGTGGTGACGGTGAACGATTACCTCGCCCGCCGCGACTCGCAGTGGATGGGGCAGATATACACATTCCTCGGTATGTCGGTCGGTTGCGTCATCCATGACCTCGACGAGAACCAGCGCAAGGCTGCCTACGCCGCCGACATCACCTACGGCACGAACAACGAATTCGGTTTCGATTACCTGCGCGACAATATGCGCTATTCGCGCGAACACATGGTGCAGCGGCCCTTCAACTACGCCATCATCGACGAGGTGGACAGCATTCTCATCGACGAGGCGCGCACTCCGCTCATCATCTCCGGCCCTGCGGAAACCAGCTCGGAGCTGTATTACAAGGTGAATGATTACATTCCGCATCTGATCGCGGAGGATTTCGAGCTGGATGAGAAATCGCGCGGCGTCACGCTCACCGAACAGGGCGTGCAGCGCATGGAGGAGATGCTGAAGGCCGACGGACTCATCCGTGCCGAGTCCAGCCTCTATGATATTGAGAACGTGTCCTATGTGCTGCATGTGAACCAGGCGCTGAAGGCGCATAAGGTGTTCGCGCGCGATGTGGATTATCTCGTGAAAGACAAGCGCGTGGTCATCGTTGACGAATTCACCGGTCGCATGATGGAAGGCCGCCGCTACTCCGAGGGCCTGCATCAGGCGCTTGAAGCCAAGGAAGGCGTGCCGGTGCAGAACGAGAACCAGACGCTGGCATCGGTCACGTTCCAGAATTATTTCCGCATGTACCCGAAGCTTGCCGGTATGACCGGCACGGCCATGACCGAAGCCGACGAATTCAAGGACATCTACAACCTCGACGTGGTCGAGATCCCGACCAATGTAGACGTGACGCGCACCGATCACGACGACCAGATCTACCGCACCGCCAAGGAAAAATACGAGGCGATCATCGAATTGATCGCCGAGTGCCATGCGCGCAAGCAGCCGGTGCTGGTCGGTACGGTGAGTATCGAGAAATCGGAATTCCTCGCCGAACAGCTCAAGAAAAGGAAGATACCGCATCACGTGCTGAATGCCCGCTACCATGAGAAGGAAGCGTCCATCGTCGCGCAGGCCGGACGTCTGGGCGCGGTGACCATCGCCACCAACATGGCGGGTCGCGGCACGGACATCATGCTGGGTGGCAACTCCGACATGCGTATCCGCGAGGAGGCGCTCGCCAAGGATGGCTCCGTGGATGAGAAGAAAGCCGCGAAGATCCGAGGCGAAGTGGAAGTGGAAAAGGCCAAGGTGCTGGAAGCCGGTGGGCTCTATGTCATCGGCACGGAGCGGCATGAGAGCCGCCGCATCGACAACCAGCTGCGCGGCCGTTCGGGCCGTCAGGGTGATCCGGGCGCGTCGAAATTCTTCCTCTCGCTGGAAGACGACCTGATGCGTATCTTCGGTTCGGAGAAACTCGATGGGCTGCTACAGAAGTTGGGCTTAGGCGAGGGCGAGGCCATCTATCATCCGTGGATGAACAAGGCGCTCGAAAAGGCGCAGGAGAAGGTCGAAGCGCGCAACTACGATCTGCGTAAGAACCTGCTCAAATACGACGATGTGATGAACGATCAGCGCAAGGTGATCTATGAGCAGCGCATCGAGCTGATGGAACAGGAGGACGTCTCCGAGAGCGTCGCCGAGATGAACACCGACGTCATCTCCGGGCTGGTGCAGGGGCATATCCCGCCGCGCTCGTACCCCGAACAGTGGGAAGTGGAGTCGTTGCAGAAAGAGGTGTTCCGCATATTTGGCATGCACCTGCCTGTTGATGAATGGGCGAAGGAAGAAGGCATCGCCGAAGAGGAGATCACCGCGCGTCTTCAGGCCGCCACCGATGCGCTCTGGGCCAAGAAGGAAGAGGATTACGGCGCGGACGTGATGATGCAGGCGCGCCAGCGCATACTGCTGCTGACGCTCGACCGCCTGTGGAAGGATCACCTGCTCTCGCTCGATCATCTGCGGCAGGGTATTGGCCTGCGTGCCTATGGCCAGCGCGATCCGCTCAATGAATACAAGCAGGAAGCCTTCTCGCTGTTCGAGCAGATGCTCGACAAGCTGCGCGAGGAGGTCGTCACGCAACTGGCGCATCTCACGGTGAACATCAAATACACCGTGCCGCCGGAAATGCGTACGCCTGTCGCGGCAGGACTCAAGGAGACCCGCGAAGATCCGGCCATGGCCGCTGCGGCCATCCGCGTCGGTGAGCAGGCTGATCGCCATACCGTAACGCCCATCCGCTCCGCGCAGCCTTCCGGCCCCATCGATCCCAACGATCCCTTCACCTGGGGCAAGGTAGGGCGCAACGAGCCCTGCCCGTGCGGGTCGGAGAAGAAGTACAAGCACTGCCACGGGGCGCTGTAGGGCTTTGGGTAAGTCTTGTCATCCCGGCGAAGGCCGGGATCTCACGCTGCAACACGCGTTACTGCTGATAGATAGGATACCGGCCTTCGCCGGTATGGCATCGATTTATTTTTTCTTCCTCTTCGCCAGCGGATGATGCGTTTCCACCAGCGCGCGCAGGCGTTCTTCCAATACATGGGTATAGATCTGGGTGGTGGAGATGCTGGCATGCCCTAGCAACTGCTGCACCACGCGCAGGTCGGCGCCGCCCGCCAGCAGATGGCTGGCGAATGAATGGCGCAGCACGTGCGGTGAGAGCGCGTCCGGGTCGAGGTGCGCGCGGAGTGCGAGTTCCTTCAGCATCTGCCCGAAGCGCTGGCGGGTGAGGTGTTGCCCGCGTGAGGGGAACAGCCATGGCGATACTTCTTTCTCCCGAAGAAAATTTGAACGAACGGACAGATAATATTCCAGTGCATCGCGCGCGGCTTCTCCCACTGGAACAAGGCGGTCTTTGTTGCCCTTGCCGCGCACGGTGAGGAAGGGCAGAAGTTTTTTCTGCTCGCGCTGGAGTGATGCCAGCGGCATCCCTACCAATTCCGATACGCGCAATCCCGACGCATAAAGCAGCTCCAGTAGCGCGGTGAGGCGCAGGCCTTCGGTGGATGTATCGGCGTGCGCGGCGGCGAGCAGGGTATCGACCTCTTCTGCACTCAAGACCTTCGGCAGCGGTTTACCCTGACGCGGGCTGTCGATGGTGGTGCAGGGATTGTCGGAGCGCACCTGGTCGGTGTAGAGAAATCGGTAGAACTGCCGCAGGCTGGAGAGCTTGCGCGCGCTCGTGCGTGCCGACAACCCGGCATCGCTCAACTGGGCCATGTAGCGGCGGATGAGGGCGGTATCGGCGGCTTCCAGCGAATGCTTTTTTTTCTGCGCGAAGGCGCTGAAATCGGCAAGGTCGCGTGCATAGGCGTCTAGCGTATTGCGCGATGCGCCGCGCTCGGCGGACATCATTTCGAGGAAAGAGTCGATGAGGGTGCTGCCGGTGTCGCCTATGCGCCCCATGCGCCGAATGCCTCTACCGCCAGTGCTCTCGCGTCCTTCTCAAGGCCCACATCGTGCAGCGCCTTCACCAGCGTGGCGATGCTGCCGTCGCTGAGGTTTCCCGGAAGCTGGTCGCCCAGCGCCAGCAGGGCCAGCAATACCGTCTCGCCGCGACGCCCGTGCAGCGAGGCATCAAGCAGCGCGCCGCGCCATGCGTCGGGGAAGTTGTATCCTTTGGCCGGGGGGAGGTGGATAAGCAGCGCGCGCCATTGCTCCGCAGGCACGGTGATGCCCAGCGCCTCCAGCAGTGAATAGGTGCGGTTGAGCAAAACCGCCTGCGCCGGAGTGGCGACCGGCCCTGCCGCGCCCACATTCAGCACCCTGCCGCTGTTACCGCTCAGGAAATAGGTGAGCACCGGACGCGCCACCGCGAAGGGCGAGGTGCTGTCAGTGCGCGCGGCGATGTCCATCCATTGTTTGGCGTTGGCGCTGTCGCCGGTGGCCATCAGCATGGCGAATGCGTTGTCAGCGAACCACGGCAGGCGATTGCTGTTGTAAGAAGAGAGCGATACTTCCGCCACCTTTGGCACATAGAGCCGCTCTGCCAGTCCCGGAAAGCCTGCCGCATTGTAGAGCGGGCGCGCCATGGCGATGAGCTTTGCCGTGGACTGCATATCGTAATGCGGCCAGATGCGCTGGTAGAGCTGCGCGCGGCCGCGCGGGCCCGCGAAGGATTCCGGCTTGTCCTGCGGGGCCATCTTTTCTTTCTCTGTCCCTTCGACCGCTTCGTAGACGCGGCGCAGGTCAGCGACGTCCATGATGCCGTCCGCTGCCGCGCGTTCCGCTGCGGCCAGATGGATGTCGCTTGATGCGCCCGGATAGCGGGCGATCATCGAGGCGGCCAGCGGCGTCGCTTTGGCGATCGCCACGTCCGGGATCTCGGCCTTGGCTTCGGCCAGCATGGCGATGGTCGAGGGCACGGCTTCCACCGGCCAGATGGAGAGCGCACCCATCGGCGTATCCTTCGCCAGCGCGTCGACGATCTGCAGGAGCATCGGGTCTTTCAGCTGGTTCTGTTCGCGCAGCAGGTCGATGCCCAGTTGCGCGGCATCGTCCTGACCTTCCCGCGCCTGACAGAAGATGATCTGCCGACGCCAGTAGACGGAATCATGCCGGGTGACCGCTTCGCGCGCGAAGGCGCAGGCGCCGTCATAGTCGTAACGCTGCCAGCGCGATTCCACGCGCACGCGATCCATCTCGTCGCTGAAGGCGTTGCGGGGGATAAGCGGGAAGAGCTGATCGAGCGCTGCCGCATCGCCCACTTCCAGCAACAGGCGGAGCCGCAGGTCGGAGATCTGTGCGTCGCTGCCTTCCGGCACATCCGCGCGGGTGAGCAGCAGGCGACGGCGCAGGTCGCGCATCGCGGGCGAGCGCACTACCGCCGGAAGCCGTGGGAAAAGCTGTGCCACCGCCGCCGGGTCGGAATCCTTCCACAGATCGATGCCGAGGCCGCCCTGCTCATCGGCGAGCGTGCCTACGGTGCTCGCGGAAATGCTCTCGATATGGCCTACCGAGATGGGGCTGTCGGTGGGGACGCCCGGTGTGACGGTGATGGCTTCATCCGTTTCCGTCTGCGGTTCCTCCGCCGGGAGATCCTCCCAGACGGTGGGAGCCGTATGGCCGTCCCCTTTGGGGAGTTCCTTGGCGGGCAGGGTGACCATTTCCTCTCCAGCATCCGCTGCCGGCGTGGTGGGTTCCGGCTGCGCTTCTATCTCTATCTTTGCGGGCTCTATCTTCGCGGGTGGCGTTTCGGCGGGCTGCACCGGCGCTTCTTTTGCCTTATGCTCCACGGATTTTGCGGGGGCAGGGACGGGCGCAACAGGCGGCGGGAGTATCTCCCGGCCCTCGATGACGACTTCCGGTTCCGGCGCGGGCGCAGGCTCCTTCACTGCGGGGGCGGAGATGTCCTCGCCTTCATTCTCGTCGGGCAGGATGATTAGTGATTCCGGCGCCGAATTCGTGCGTTCGGGCGCGGCGAGGGCGGGCCAGCTCAATGCGAACAGCGCAGCGCCTGCCAGCGCCTGCCAGCAGCGGCTACTGGAGGTATTTTTCATTGGGGAGCACCTTTTCCACTGGCTGCGAGGGTGCGGGGATCTCGGCGGTCATGGCGTATAATGCCGCCGCTGCCAGCAGGGCCGCCAGCGCGGCCACGACGATCATAAGCTTTTTCATGGTTTTCCACCCCGTTCCACATTGTGATTCAGCGAACAATGTATTAACATTCCCGCAAATTGCAACCGACCCGTGATGACAACGCTCACTTCTCTCGATAAAACGCTGGTGCTGGTAGGGCTGATGGGGGCCGGAAAATCGACCATTGGCCGGATGCTGGCCGGGCTGCTCGGGCTCCCTTTCGCCGATTCCGACCAGGCGATCATGGAGCGCGCCGGGTGCAGTATCGACGAAATATTCGCCACGCGCGGCGAGGAGGGATTCCGCGCGCTACAGAAAGAGGTCATCGCCGGGATGCTGGACGGCGCGCCCCGGGTTCTGGCTACTGGGGGAAGCGCCTATCTCGACCCCGATACCCGCGCGCTCATCGACCGGGAGGGTATCGCCATCTGGCTGAAGGCCGACCTCGATACGTTGATGGAGCGCACCCGCAACCTTGAGAACCGCCCCTTGCTCAAAGGGGGCGATCGCCGGGAAATACTTGGCAAACTCATCGAAGCGCGCTATCCCATCTATGGGCTGGCGGCGATCGCCGTGGACACCGATGGCAAACGCCATAACGACACCGTGGAAACCGTCATCGACCGGCTGAAAGCCCATCTGAGAGCATTATGAATACACCCGAGATACTTACCGTTCCGCTGGGCGACCGCCGCTATGACATCGTCATCGGGCGTGGCCTGCTGCGCGAGGCGGGTGAGCGCATCCGCAACGCCACCGCCGCCACGCGTGCGGTCATCATCACGGACGAGCGAGTCGCGCCGCTGCATCTTGCGCCGCTGGAGCTATCGCTGGAGGAGGCGTTCATCGCATATGATACGCTGGTGCTGCCTGCCGGGGAGGCGAGCAAGGATTTTGCCACGCTGGAGAAGCTGCTCACGCAGCTGCTGGATATGACGCCCGACCGCAATCTGGTGCTTATCGCATTGGGCGGCGGGGTGATGGGCGATCTCACCGGCTTTGCGGCGAGTATCCTGTTGCGCGGCGTGCGCTTCGTGCAGATACCCACCACGCTACTGGCACAGGTGGACAGCTCCGTGGGCGGCAAGACCGGCATCAACACCCGCCATGGCAAGAATCTCGTCGGCAGTTTCCACCAGCCGTCGCTGGTGCTGGCCGATACCGCGACGCTCTCCACATTGCCGCGCCGCGAGCTGCTGGCTGGGTATGCGGAGGTCGTGAAGTACGGTGTCATCGGCGATACGGAATTCTTCGAATGGCTCGAACGGCACGGGCAGGAAGTGGTAGAAAAGCTGCCGGAGGCGCTCGCCCGCGCGGTGCTCCGCAGTTGCCGCGCCAAGGCGGAGATCGTGGCCAGTGACGAGCGCGAATCCACTGGACGTCGCGCGCTGCTTAATTTCGGGCATACCTTCGGCCATGCGCTGGAAGCCGAAACGGGCTACGGCAATACGCTCCTGCATGGTGAGGCGGTGGCCATCGGCATGGTGCTGGCGATGCGGCTTTCCGAGGAGATGGGATTCGCGCCGGAAGGTGAGGCGGCGGCGGTGGAGGAACATCTGGCGAAGGTGGGATTGCCGACATCGCCCGCGCCGCTGAATCTTTCGGCCAAGGCGCTGCTGGCCCATATGTACGGCGACAAGAAAGCCGAGAGTGGTGCGCTCACGTTCGTGATGGCGCGCGGCATCGGCGACGCGTTCGTCGAAAAGAACGTGCCTGCGGACGCGGTGCTAAAGATATTGCAGGACGCGGTAAAGAAAGGCTAGAATCCCCCGCTTATGGATGATGATCTTCTGTTTCTGGCGACCACAATCCTCGCGCTGCTCGCGGCCTCCGCCTTTTGCTCCGGATCGGAGACCGGCATCACCGCCGTCACCCGCGCGCGCATGCATATGCTGGAGAAAAGCGGCAGTCGCCGGGCGCGGGTGGTGAACTGGTTGCGCCAGCATAAGGAAAGCACCATTGGTACGCTGCTGCTTGGCAATACGCTGGTCAACGTCATGGCCGGCGCGCTCGCGACGTCGTTCGGCGAGCGCCTGATGGGATTCGAGGGCGCGGCCTACGCCACCATCGCGATGACCTTCGCGGTGCTGGTATTCGGCGAGGCGCTACCCAAGACCTATGCGATTCAGAATTCCGACCGGGTGGCGCTGATGGTAGCACCCTTCCTGTTCCTGATGGTCAAGCTGTTCACGCCCGTTACCTTTGTAGTGAAGCTCATTGTCGAGGGCTGCATGGCGCTGTTTGGCATGAATAAATCCGGCAAGCCGGTGGTGGCGGCCAGCGACGCCCTTCGCGGCGCCATCGAATTGCATCATCACGAAGGCGAGATGGTGAAGCAGGATCGCGACATGCTGGGCAGCATTCTTGATCTCGGCGACGTGTGGGTGGGCGAGATCATGGTTCACCGCAAGAAGATGGTCACCGTCAATGCCGGGCAGACGCCCGCGAAGATCGTCGAGGCCGTGCTGGGCAGTCCCCATACCCGCGTACCGTTATGGAAGGACAACCCCGACAACATCGTAGGCGTGGTGCATGTGAAAGACCTGCTGCGCGCGGTGCGCGCACCGGGGGCGGACATGGACACATTCGACGTGATGACGATCGCCACCGAACCGTGGTTCATTCCGGAAAGCACCACGCTGCGTGACCAGCTGCGCGCCTTCCGCGAACGCCGCAGCCATCTGGCCGTCGTGGTGGATGAGTATGGTTCCATCGAGGGTATCGTCACGCTGGAGGACATCATCGAGGAGATCGTGGGGCAGATCAATGACGAGCACGATAAGCCGGTCGCAGGTATCCGTCCGCAGCTGGATGGCTCCGTGATCGTCGAGGGCGTTGTCACGCTGCGCGACCTCAATCGCCACATGGATTGGGATCTACCCGATGATGAGGCGTCCACCGTCGCCGGGCTGCTGATGCATGAGGCACGCGTCGTGCCGGAGGTGGATGAGGTGTTCGAGCTGCATGATTTCTCTTTCCGTGTTTTGCAGAAGCAGGGCAACGAGATCACTGGTATCCAGATTGAGCGCGTGCAACATCCGAAAGTGGCATCCGGCCATGACGCAGCCTGACGGCGACATTATCATTGAGATCGTGTCCGTGGGAAACAGTGTGAAGGTGAGCGCCATCGACTCCGCAACCCAGACGGAAGTATCGGTGATCGGCCCCGCCAATTACGATCAGGAAAGCCTCACGCAGGCCGCGCTCCGCAAGCTGCGCTATGTGCTGGAAAAGCAATAGGAAACGCCAGTTCGTGGCAAAAACGCTACTGTATCTGGGCGATGCGCGCGCCGCAGGGGCAACATATTGTTTTTTCTTGATGCGCCACCTAAAAATCGCCACACTGGAAGCGGGTTAAGTGGTTGGATAAAATACCCGTAAAAATGTCGCTACTGTCAAAAAACTGACACAGTTTTATGCTACATTGTGTCAATGGCGGAAGTGCTGAAAAAATAGTGTAGATGGCTCCCATGAAGCGTTTTATCTCGCTGACCGGTATATATGTGGCCCTGTTGCCGGGCGTAGCGATGGCGCAGGCGGCCCCGGCGTCTTCCAGCCGGATACAGGAAGTCATCTGCGATCTGGTGGAGCTGGTTCAGACGGATATGGGACAGGCCGTGGGCACGGCAGCCATATTGGCGCTGGGGATTCAGGCGTTGGTGGGGCGGGTGTCGTGGGGAGCGGCGACGGTCATCATCGCCGGTATCGGCGTGATGCTCGGCGCGGGGGAGATCGTGCTGACCATGACGGGGATCGATGGATGTGGTGCGGTGATACCGAATGCGAATACGCCGTAAAGATAATTGAAAGTTTTGTAACCTACTGTCGTTAATGTAACCTAAGGAGTAACCTAAATGCGTATCTTATCCAAAACCTTTGTCGTTGATCTGGCGTTGGCGGGCCTGTTGTTCGGCGCTACGGCGTTCGCGCCGGATATGGCGCATGCACAGGCTGCTGGCGGCGCCGATAGCTTCCTGCAGGATATTTTCTGCCGCGCTATTAACCTCGTTCAGGGCAGTACCGCTCAGGCTCT
The DNA here is from genome assembly GCA_020851915.1 of Alphaproteobacteria bacterium. GTDB lineage: Bacteria > Pseudomonadota > Alphaproteobacteria > Rickettsiales > RI-342 > JADZBT01. The sequence continues at coordinate 15,686 of JADZBT010000159.1, forward strand.
TGCCACCATCGCGATCATCATCGTCGGTATCGGCGCGCTGCTCGGTC
>JADZBT010000160.1 GCA_020851915.1 Alphaproteobacteria bacterium
TCTCCTACGAATTCATCGCCGACATGGTGCAGGGCAGCGCGGGCGTCAAGGGCCTGCAATATTTCCCCTTCATCTTCACGCTGTTCATCTTCCTCATCATCTCGAACCTGCTGGGCATGGTTCCCTACAGCTTCACCACCACCAGCCACCTCATCGTGACGCTGGCGCTGGCCGGGTTCATCTTCGTCGCCATCACCGTCATCGGCTTCGTGCGCCACGGCACGCACTTCCTCGGGCTGTTCATCCCGAGCGGCGTTCCGGGCTGGATCGCGCCGCTGATGTTCTTCATCGAATTATTCTCGTACCTCGCGCGCCCCTTCAGTCTGTCGATCCGACTGGCCGCCAACATGATGGCCGGTCACACCATGCTGAAAGTGCTGGCGGGATTCGTCATCAGCCTTGGTTTCGTGGGCGGCTGGCTGCCCTTCTCGTTCGTGACGCTGCTCATCGGATTCGAGATTTTCGTAGCACTTTTGCAGGCGTACATCTTCACGATTTTGACTTGTGTTTACCTGAACGATGCTCTAAACCTGCACTGATTTTTTTGCCGGGGTTCGCTCCGGTTGGGATGTGAATAACCATTTGAATAAAGGAAACGAAAATGGAAGCAGAAGCGTATAAATTCATCGGTGCTGGCCTCATGGCATTCGGAATGCTCGGCGCCGCGATCGGTGTGGGCAACGTGTTCGCCGCCATGCTGAACGGCATCGCGCGCAACCCGTCGGCTGAAGGCAAGCTCGCCAAGTACGTGTACGTAGGCGCCGGCCTTGCGGAAGCAATGGGCCTGTTCGCACTGGTGCTCGCACTGCTGCTCATCTACGCCGTATAATAACGCGGGTGGGTTCCCCACCGCTACGGAGAGTACGTCATGCCGCAGTTGGATCCTACCAGTTTTGCGTCGCAGCTATTCTGGCTCGTCGTTACCTTTACCTTTCTGTATGTGGTGATGGCGCGTGTGATCGTGCCGCGTATTGCCGGAATACTGGAAGACCGTAAGGGACGCCTTGCCGAGGATCTCGACAAGGCCGAAGCATCTCGCAGCAGCGCGGAAGATGCGCGTCTGGACTATGAGGCGGCGCTGGTGAAGGCCCGTAACGACGCCGGGGCACTTATCGCCAAGGCAACGGCCGCGATGGCGGAAGACGCAACGGAGCAGCACTCCAAGCTCGACGAATCGCTCTCCAAGCAGATGGCGAACGCCGAGAAGCAGCTCCGCGCCACCCGTAAGGAAGCATTGGATAAAATGGTTCCCGTGGCTGTGGAATCCGCGCGCCTTGTCGTGGAGAAGCTCATCGGCCACGCGCCGGACGCCTCCAAGGCCGAGGCGCTGGTCAACCGTCTGGCAGGAGAACGCTGAGCCATGATCCACTTTGACGACCCTACATTCTGGGTAGCCGCCGCCACCGTCACCTTCATGGCACTGGTATACCGTCCGGTGGGCAGGATCATCGCGAAAGGGCTCGACAGCCGTTCTGACCGCATCCGCACGGAGCTGGACGAAGCAAAGCGCCTGCGCGAAGAGGCCGAGGCACTGCTCAAATCCTTCAAGCGCAAGCAGAAGGATGCGCTGAAGGAAGCCCAGAGTATCGTTGATGAGGCCCGTGACGCGGCCGAAGCCATGAAAAAACAGGCCAAGGCTGATATTGAGGCCGCCCTCAACAAGCGCATCGCGCTCGCCATGGACAAAGTATCGCAGGCCGAGGCGACCGCCCTCAACGACATCCGCAGCAGTGCCGTAGACATCGCGGTGACCGCCGCGCGCACGCTGCTGGAAGAGAGCATCACCAAGGACGTCGCCGAATCCCTCGTGAAGTCCTCCCTCTCGGATATCGAGAAAAAGCTGCACTGATAAATCCCTCAGGAACGACCGTCATGCCAGCGCAGGCTGGCATCCAGCCAGAGCGCCGTCCGGCGCGATATTATTGTCGCAGCAGACGTTGCTTATACTGCATACCGGCCTACGCTAGTATAACAGCGGCTCACTAAACTACCCGTTGCATTCTATACAGAGTTTGCTACTTTGCCTCCGCTAAAGCTCGATAAAAATCGGGCGCTGACGGGGGATTACCATGATTAAAATGAGAACGCGTATCGCGTGCTGCCTGTGTATGAGCGCGCTGTTCTCCCCACATCCGGCTCATGCAGCCGCATGGCTTCTGCCGCATGGCGAATCGCAACTCATCCAGAATGTTTCCTACTACTCCGCCGATGCGTTCTACAGCGCGAACGGCACAAAGACCGCGCAGCCGGAATTCACCAAGCTGGTCTACAGCCCCTATTACGAGCACGGATTCAGCGAAACGCTGACGGGTGGTTTCAGCCTGTCCTTCGAGCAGTTGGAGCAGTCCGATACCAACCAGGGCGTCGGCGACAGCGAGTGGTTTCTGCGCCAAGAATTGTGGAAACAGAGTGGCTTAATATTATCTCTTCAACCTTTGGTTAAGCTTCCGCGCCTCAGCGCCTCGGAGGATTCCCCCGCATTGGGGAGCGATAATGCCGACGCCGAATTACGGTTGCTGGGCGGTTACGGTTTCTCGGACGCGCAGGGCCGCGACCATTTCGCCGATGCCGAGATCGCCTACCGCACCCGCTTCGGATCACCCGGTGACCAGATCCGTTTTGATGCCAAGCTCGGCCTGCGCCCCATCGACCGCTGGATGGTCATCACAGAAATAAACTCCACCTGGCATGTCGGTTCCGCCGGTGCGAGCACAGGACTCATCTCCAGCGACGAGAATTACGACCTCGTGAAAGCGCAATTCTCTGCCGTGTATGAGCTGGGCGACGGGAGATCCGTGCAGGCCGGGATATTCAGCGACATCCACTCCCGCAACACTGGGAGCGGCGAAGGCGTGCTGCTCTCGCTATGGATGAAATTCTGATGGCACGCATCGGCGAACTGCTGCTCCAGCGCGACCTGATACGACCGGAGCGGCTGGAACGGGCGCTGCGGCTGCAACAACGATCCGCGCTGTCGCTGGGAAGCGTGTTGATGGGCGAAGGCGACATCGCCCCCGTCCCGCTGCACCAGTTGCTTGCCGAACAGTTGCGCCTCCCCTTCGCCGACCTGATGCGGGAGCCGCCTGCCCCCCACCTGCTCGATGCGGCACGGCGCGAGGACTACCAGCATCTCCGGCTGATACCGTGGCGGCAGGAGGGTGCGACCGTGCTGCTCGCCACCCCGTCCGTGACGGACGAAGTGAAAGAATGGGCGGCTCAGCATTACCCGCACCGCCACCGTTTTGCGCTCACCTCGCCGCGCGACGTCACCCATACGCTGGAAACCCGCTTCGCCGCCGAGGATGACGCAGAGGCGCGCCTCGCCCTCTGGTCGCGCCACCCGGAACGCTCCGCACGCACACTGTTCCACGGCCACGCGCACCCCGCCGCATTGCTGCTGCTCGCCATGGCCCTGCTCGCCGCCGCCCTCTACCCGGCATCGGCATTGTTCGCGGTGACGTTCGCCATCCAGTGTTTCTACGCCGCCACCCTGATATTCAAGGGAGCGATGTTCTCCTCCGGGTTGTCCTGTGCCAACCGGGTGCGCCGCGAGAACCGCTACGACCGCCCCGAACTGCTCATTCCTGACCGGGAGCTCCCGGTCTATACCATCCTCGTCCCGCTCTACCGCGAAACGGAGGCGCTGCCCGGCCTCATCGCCTCCTTACGCGCCCTCGACTATCCGCGCGCGAAGCTCGACATCAAGCTGGTGGTGGAGGCCGACGACCGCGAGACACTCGCCGCCATCCATCAGGCGAAACCAGAATCCATGTTCGAGATCATCCGCGTGCCGCCGTCGCAGCCGCGCACCAAACCCAAGGCCTGCAATTATGCGCTGCGTTTCGCGCGCGGCGACCTGCTCACCATCTTCGACGCCGAAGACCGCCCCGCGCCCGCACAATTACGGCAGGCGGTGCATCGCTTCTCGGAATTGCCCGAGGACGTCGTGTGCCTTCAGGGGCGGCTCAATTATTACAACCGCGACGCCAACTTGCTCACCCGGCTGTTCGCCATCGAATATGCGGCATGGTTCGATTTCATGCTGCGTGGGCTGGAGAGTTACGGCATGCCCCTGCCGCTGGGTGGGACCAGTTTCCACATCTCGCTCGCCAAACTGCGCGAACTGGGCGCGTGGGATCCTTTCAACGTCACCGAGGACGCCGACCTCGGCATTCGCCTCGCGGGGCTGAAATACAAGACCGCCCTACTCGAATCTGTCACGCTGGAGGAAGCGCCCGCGCGCCTCGGCGACTGGCTGAAGCAGCGCTCGCGCTGGATCAAGGGCTATATCCAGACCTACATCACCCACATGCGCGCCCCGCGCAGGCTATACCGCACGCTCGGGCCGTCGGGTTTCTTCGGCTTCCAGTTATTCATCGGCGGGCCGTCGCTGGTGTTCCTCTCCGCGCCCTTCCTGTGGATAGGCGCGGGATTATGGGCGGCGGGAGTACTCTCCCCTCCTCCCGGCACGATGCTTAATATCCTGTTGCTGCTCTCCACCGCGAATTTCGCGCTGGGCGTCGGGCTGCACCTGCTGATGGCCATGACCATCGTCACCCGCCGCCGCTGGCGCGGCATGACGCTCGCGGGCGCGTGCTTCCCGTTCTATTGGATACTGCATTCACTGGCGAGCTTCAAAGCCCTCTGGCAGCTCATCACCGCCCCCCACTACTGGGAAAAAACCCCGCACGGCATCACCCGCACCAGCGCGGAAGAACTGAAGCGGATGCACGAGGAATTTGCGAAATAAATTATTAATTTACAACCGATTACTAGGTTAACAAAGTCTTAGCGAATTTGCCCTATAATTGGGAGCATACTTCTTACTTTCTCGGAATTATTTAAATGATGAATGGTATTGCCTGTGAATGCAGATAATACCATAGAGAAAGCTAGCGTGAGGAAACTCATTAACCTTTAGCCAAGATGATGTCAGCGCAAGCAGACGGCATCGAAAGCAAGAGGATCTATTTACTTCCTGCTAATGCAGAAAGTTATACAGACATCTAAGGAGGTGTACTGTGCCCGAATTAATCAAGAAAGTCTTAAAGAAAGTAGTTTCTGATCCATTTGCCAAGTACATCTGGAACCCAACCGCCGAAATAAGAAGCGAAATCTCTGAATGGGCAGATGACGCACGCTTTAACCTCATTCAGGCTTTTTTTGGCATTATCGACAGCCTAGCCAGCGGTCTTGGAGTGTTGGTAGAGTTCATCCTGTATATTCTGGGCGGACTGCTTACTATCATAATAGCAATTGCTGGGTTTCTGTTGATGCTGCTCATCCCATACGCAATCAACGCAGTGGTTTTTGGCATTGTGGGCTGGGTGATTGGGTTGTTCATTGGAGTTCCGTTCGCTCATTGGATGGGACAAATTGGCTTGGAAGGATTCACGCTTTGGCAGGCTGGAGTCGTTCTAGGGCTAATCCTTGCACTCTTTGGTACAAAAGTGCATATCCAACTCAAATGGTAAGGATACTAAGTAAGAGAAAAACTCCCATGCGTAGCGTGGGAGTTTTTTTACTTAGTTCACCACCTTCGCCGCCGGATTCACCAGATTATCGACGTAGCGGCCCTGGAACAGCGACACGCCCAGCGCGTTGCCGAAATCCACGGCGTTCTCGTTGTCGCAATGGCAGAGGATGATGCGACCCGTGCCGCAGCGGTCGATCGCGTCCTTCAGTTGCTGGTTTTCCTCGGAGGCGACATCGCTCTTCATGTCGGCGTTCCATTGCAGCTTGGCGAGGTCGAAACCCAGCGACTTGCGATCCACTTGTAGGAAACTTAAGTAAGACATGCCGTCGAGACACACCTTATAGCCCAGCTTCTGCACATTGTCGCGGGCCGCCATGAAGGCGCGCATGTCGGTGAATACGTCGGAGAGCTGTATCTCGATCACCACCGAGGATTTAAGCCGCGCAGGAACCCGCTCGTCGAACCGCGCGAAGGCGTCCGAGAACACCGTCTGGATGTTGAGGTTGAGGCTGAGCGGCTTGGTGAGATATTCTTTTTCGCGCGCGGCCAGCAGCTCAAGCATCTTGTGGTCAAGCATCTCGGTGAGGTATTTGAACAGCCAGCGGTTGCTGGTGAAATCCACGCTGGCCAGCGTGATACGGCGCAGATGCCCGATATGGATATACATCTCGTCAAACACCTGCGTGAGCGGCTTCCCCGGCTTGATGGCGCAGACCGGCTGGCGGCGCACCACGCGGCTGAAATCCGCCTTGGCGATGTCGTTCTCCAGCCCCACCAGCCGCGCGGGCGTGAGCGGACGGATGACGTCCTCCTGCGGCGCGGCACCGGGCAGCGCGATCGGCCGCAGGATGCTGCTCTTGCGGGCGGTGCGTATCAGCTTCATCTTGGCCAGTTCCTGCGCCTGATGCCAGCCGACGCTCAGGTCGCGCATCGTGCAGAAACTCTCGTTCTCCTGACTCTCGGCGTTGTAGGCCAGCGGGTCATCGGAGAACAGGTAGCGCAACCGGAACAGCAGTTGCTCCACCTGACTCTTGTTGATACCACGGATGATCACCACGATGTCGTAGTCGTCGCACAGGAACACCCCGCCGTCGAAATCGCGCACATGATCCTTGATGAGGTTCAGGGTGATCTTGTTCTGGTAATCGCTCTTGTAATGGTCGAGCAGCTGGCTGAAATGGAAATGCATCATGCGCCAGCCCAGCGAGTCGTCGCGGATGCCGGTGAGCATCTCGACCAGCTTTATTTCCGCGTCCTTATGGTAAATCGCAATCGCCATGGCGTGTTCAGACTGTATCTACATTACATGTTTACATGCAACGCCCCAACGGGCTATATAAATCCCTGTTCTTGTTAGCACCACTAACAGATTTCCACGCAAAAAGGTAGAAGCGAATTCGATGAAGAAACTATTTGTCGGAATCCTCGTTCTGGTACTGGCGGCACTATGGCTCGCCCCGCGCTTCATCAGCCTCGACAGCTACAAGCAGATGGCGATCGAGCGGCTCGAAGCCGCCACCGGGAAGCGCGCGGAAATACTGGGTGACATCAGCCTTTCGCTGCTTCCTGCGCCGTCGGTCACCGTCGGCGATGTCCGTATCGCCAATGCGAAAGGCGGCGCGGCGCAATTCCTCGCCACCGCAGCCTCCGTCAAGGTGAATCTCGCACCGCTGCCGTTGCTCTCCGGCACGTTCGAGCTGGCGGGAATCACCCTCATCCACCCGGAGATCCATCTCGAAACCTTCGCCGACGGCACGCACAACTGGGATCTGCCCAAACCCGCCGCGAATGCAGGCGGCGCGGGAGCGGAGGCATCTTCCTCCGGCGCGATGATGATCGCGCGCCACATCACCATTCAGGACGGTTCCCTTACCCTCTATGACCACGCCACCCGCAAAACGCAAACCGTGAAACCCTTCGATCTCTCCACGGACATGGAGAGCCTCAGCGGGCCGTTCACGCTGGCAGGCACGCTCACCTGGCAGGGCCAGCCGCTAAAGATCGAAGCGCATACCGGGCAGATCTCCGGGGATGCGCCTACGTTACTCAATGCCGCGCTGACCGGCAATGATCTCTCGCTGCTCTATGAAGGAGAGGTTGTGCCTGGCGACGTGCTGAAGGCCAAGGGCAGGCTCCAGCTCCATGCCGCCAATATCGGAACCCTGTTGAAAGCCGCCTCGCCGGGCATGTCTGCGGACGTGGCGCTCCCGATCGACGCCACCGCCGACATCGCTTATGACGGCGTGAAGCTGGCGCTGGATAATTTCCGCCTCGCTTCCGGCGACCAGTCGCTGAGCGGAACCGTCAAGACGCAGCTCTCTCCGTCGCTGCGTTTCGATCTGGCGCTGGAAGCGCCTGAACTTACCCTCGATGCGCTCCCGCTGGCTGTCCCTGCCGTGGAAGAGCCCGCAGCACCTACACCCAGCGGCGTGGGGCTGGAAATTTCTCCGACGGAAGATACCCTCTTCCCCACAACACTTTCCGTAAATGTCGGCCTGAAGATAGGCACGCTGCATTACCGCAGCGGAAAGGCCGAACAGGTGACCATTCAGGCGGAAGCGGCCGGCGGCACACTGGTGTTGCATGAAGCCAGCGCCGTACTGCCGGGCGACGGGAAGCTCTCGCTGTTCGGCGTCGCCACGCGCCGCAGCGGTATCCCGCGCCTCGAAGGTTCCGTGGAACTCGCCGGGAAAGACCTGCGCGCGCTCCTCGAATGGCTGGAAATAAACACCGCCAGCGTTCCGCAGGAGAGTTTGCATGCCTTCGCGCTCAAGGGCGGATTCATGGCATCGCCTACGGAGATACGCTTCTCCGATACCAACGCTACCTTCGATAATACCGCCGTATCCGGCGCCGCCGTGCTCACCCTTCCCAAGGCAGACGGTGAGCTTCTGCTGGCCGACATCACGCTGCGCGTCAACAGCATCAACCTCGACCAGTATCTGAGTCAGGAGGTAGCCTCGAAAGAAGAACGCGAGTTGCTCAAGGAAACCGCCGAGCAGGTGTATCCCGTGCTTTCTGTGGACTGGCTCCGGAAGGTGACGATGGACGTCAAGGTGGCCGCCAGCATCGACAATGTCACCCATGCGGGCGAATCCTACAGCGGCAACTTCATCCGCATGGAGATGAAGCCGAAGATACTGAACATCGAGCGCGTGCACACTACCTTCCGTGGCGTCGATATGGACGGCAAGGCCACGCTTAACGCCGAGAACACCCGTCCGCACCTCGCGGTGCTCTTCAAAGCGGGCAAATTCGACACCGCGCAGTTCCTCGGCAAGGAAACCGCCACCACCGCCGCCGGACGTCCGGGCGGCAGCGCACGCTGGTCGCGCACCCCTATCGATTTCAGCTCCCTGCGCCTGCTCGACGGCACGTTCGAGCTGGGATTCAACGACTTCGTCCATCGCCGCTATTCATTGCAGAATACGGTAGTGAACGCCGACCTCAAGGATGGCGTGCTCAACATCACCAAGCTGCAGGGCAAATCTTTCGGTGGCGCGTTCGACATCAAAGGTTCCATCGCCAGCGGCGCGTTGCCCGCGCTGGCGCTCACCTACGCGCTCGACAGCATCGATCTTGGAAACTTCCTCACCACCACGGCCGACATCACCAACGTGCGCGGCTACGCCAGCGTGCGCGGACAGGCGAAGACCTCCGGCGTCAGCGAATATGATTTCGTCTCCAACCTTACCAGCAACAATAACATCGTCGTGCGCCACGCCGAAGCCGACGGGTTCGACCTCAACACCATTGCGAGCGCTGTATCCAATATCAACAGCGTCGAGGACGTCATCAACGTAGGCAGGCTGGCCGCATCCGGCGGCAAGACCGCATTCAACGCGGTGGACGGCAGTATCTTCATCAAGTCCGGCGTGTTAGAAGGTCCTCAGGCCACCTTCGACACGGAACGCGCCAAGGGCGTGCTCTCCGGCACAGTGGATCTGCCGAAATGGGTGATGAACCTGCTGTTCAATTTCAGCATCAAGCGCGCCGAGGGAGCGTCCCCCTTCCCGCCGGTAGGACTGGCACTCAAGGGCGATGCCGACGCGCCGAAAAAATCGCTCGACACCAAGGCGCTCGAAGAATACATCGCCAAACGCGCCGCGCAGCAGTTGCTGAAGAAGGTGTTTTAGGGGCCAGACTGCATACATCAGGCCCCTCATCCCCCGCCTTCTCCCTCTGGGAGAAGGAGCTTTTCTATCCCCTCTCCCTGTGGGAGAGGGTCAGGGTGAGGGGCCAGGTCTATCAGTGTGAACACTCATATCAAAATCATTGCCGTTCTATGACATCTGCATTGCCGCGCACCACAGGATGCGGTAGACAGGGGCTATGACCCTCGCAAATGCTATGATTTCTGATACTTCCACCTATCTCGACACCCTCAATCCCGAGCAGCGGCAGGCGGTGGAAACCACCGAAGGCCCGCTGCTGGTGCTGGCGGGTGCGGGCACGGGGAAGACCCGCGTGCTCACCACGCGGCTCGCGCACCTGCTGCTCACCGGCAGGGCGCGGGCGGGCGAGATACTCTGCACCACCTTCACCAACAAGGCCGCGCGGGAGATGAAAGAACGCGTCGGGCGTATCCTCGGGCATTCCGCCGACGGCGTATGGCTGGGTACGTTCCATGCACTCTGCACGCGCATCCTGCGCCGCCACGCCGAGTTGATGGCGCTCGACCCGCAATTCATCATCATCGACGCCGACGACCAGACCCGCCTCGTCAAGCAGATCATGGCCGCGCAGAATATCGACGATAAAAAATTCCCCGCGCGCGCCTTCCTCGGCATCATTCAGAGTTGGAAAGACAAAGGCCTGCCGCCGGAGAAAGTGCAGGCCGACCACAATAACGGCCCGGCGCTCGCCATTTACACGGCATACCAGCAACGGCTGCGCGCGTCGAACGCCGTCGATTTCGGCGATCTCATTCTCTATAACCTGCAACTGTTCGCCGCGCATCCGGATGTGCTGCAGGAGTACAGTGCGCGCTTCCGCTATATCCTCGTCGATGAGTATCAGGACACCAACATCGCGCAATATCTATGGCTGCGGATGCTGGCACTGGCGCACAAGAACATATGCTGCGTGGGCGACGACGACCAGTCCATCTACGGCTGGCGCGGCGCAGAGGTCGGCCATATCCTCAAGTTCGAGCAGGACTTTCCGGGCGCGGGCGTCATCCGGCTGGAGCGTAACTACCGCTCGACCGAGCATATTCTGGGCGCGGCCTCCGGCCTCATCGCGCACAACAAGGGCCGCCTCGGCAAGACGCTGTGGACAGGCGATAAAGGCGGCGACAAGGTCACCGTCGCGGCCCATTGGGACGACGCAGCGGAAGCGCGCTATGTCGGTGAGGAGGTTGAAACGCTTCAACGTGCCAAGCAGTCGCTGAAGGAGCAGGCGATTCTGGTGCGCGCGAGCTTCCAGACGCGCGCCTTCGAGGAACGCTTTATGACGCTGGGCGTGCCGTATCGCGTCATCGGTGGCCTGCGTTTCTACGAGCGACAGGAGATCCGCGACGCGCTGGGTTACCTGCGCGTGGTGGCGCAGCCCGACGACGACCTGGCACTCACGCGCATCATCAACCTGCCCAAGCGCGGCATCGGCAAATCGACGCTGGATGCGCTTACGCAGAGCGCTCGCGAGCAGCAGATCTCGCTGTACCAATCCATCCGCCGTGCGCTGGAAGCCAAAACGCTCAAGCCGAAGATGGCCGAAACATTGCAAAAATTCCTCGATGATTTCGCGCGCTGGCGCAAATTGCTGGAGGACACCGCACCGGAGGCCGTCGTTGAGAAGATCATCGAAGAATCCGGTTACCGCGCCATGTGGCAGGACACCAAAACCCCCGACGCGCCGGGCCGCGTGGAGAATCTCAAGGAATTGGTGCGCGCCATCGGCGAATTCCCGAGCCTCACGGAATTTCTGGAGCATGTCGGCCTCGTCACCGACACGGAGAACACCGAGAACGACGATATGGTGAATATTATGACGCTGCACGCCGCCAAGGGGCTGGAGTTCGACCATGTGTTCCTCCCCGGCTGGGAAGAAGGGCTGTTCCCGCACCAGCGCGCGCTCGACGAAGGAGGAACCAAGGGGCTGGAGGAAGAACGCCGCCTCGCCTATGTGGGCCTCACCCGCGCGCGCAAGCGGGCATGGGTGAGCTATGCCTCGAACCGCCGCATCTACGGCCAGTACCAGAACAGCCTGCCCTCGCGCTTCATCGGCGAATTGCCGCCGGAGCACATCGAGAAACCCGTCGGTGCGGGCGGCATGTCGTCACAGGGCTGGAAAGCGGCGGTGGAAGAGGTCTACCGTCAGGCGAATCAGCAGCGTCCGGCAGCGCCGGCTCCCGTGCGCGAAAAGCTCACCGCCACACATCCCAATTTCCCGGTAGGCACAAAAATCTTTCACCAGAAATTCGGCTACGGCAAGGTCATCACCGCGCAGGGCGATCACTTGCAGATATGTTTTGAAAAAGCCGGGATAAAGAAGCTGCTCGCCGACTTCGTGACGAAGGCTTAGGCGCGCGTCGCCTGTGCATCGTGGGCAGCAATTTTCTGCTGGAGAATGCTGGCCGGGGTGGTCGTGCCCTGCGTCTGCTGGCTGGCATATGACTTGGTCGGAGCGGATTCGACCGCAGGATCCGCCGCCGCACGTTTCTTGTTGCAGATCTCGCCGAGCTTTCCGCTCGGGCAGCCGCCGGGATCCGCAGGAAATGCCCCGTTGGCCTTGGGATCCTTCCCCTCCGCCGCTATGGCTTTATCATGCGCCGCTTTTCTCGCCTCATAGTCATTATGCAGCTCTACTGCCGCGCTCATCAGCGCGCTGTTGTCCTGCGGGGTTATCTTCTTCTCGATCTCGCGGGCCATCTTGATGTCGCCATGCGAGAGGACTTCCAGCCACGCCTCGGTATTCTGAAGGTTATTGATATCCAGCTTGCCCGTGCCAATGAGATAGACCAGCTCCGGCAGGCTGAATTTCACCTGCTGTGGCACATCAGGATGGTCGCGCTCATGGTGGCGCGTGAAATCAAGGTATTTGGCGATGCGCTCGAACACCGCCATGGCCGCATCACTGGGGCCATTCAGTGTGGGCATATTATGCTCAACCGCAAAACGCTGATAGACCATCAGCACCTGATTGGCCGTCACCGGCTCGAATGATTCCTTGTCGAACATCACGCGGCGCAGCATCATCAGCGCATCCACGCTGTTGGGCTTATCCGCGTTCTGGCGATAGATCGTATACCCGGCCTTGGAACCGACGCCCGCGATCGCACCCACACCGGGCTTGAGAAGTCGGCTCTCCTCTCTCTCCGGATCCATCCGGTGTGTCACCTCACGGATGATCGTCGGCACGATGAACGGCAGGTCGGTGATGAATCCCAGCAACGCATTGCGTCCCAGCAATTTCGTCGCACTGGTCAGTAGCTGGTTATCGCTGCTGGCCACATCGGAGAACGACACCTTGCCGCCGGACGGCAGGCCCTTCTCTTCGCGGATATAATCGGCAAAGAGGTCTCTTGCCTCGGCACGGCTGGCGAAATATTCGTAGACGGTGAAGCCGAAGCTCGCCACGAAACCGGCGGCTTCCTGTATCACGCCGAACATTTTGAATTTGGGATCGTCTTTATCTCTGGGTTCATTCCAGAAATTGGCAAGGAACAGCCCGGCAGCGGTCACGGCATTCGCCACCATGCGCGTACGCTGACGCGCGGCGCTGTTGCTCCATCTCTTGCTCCATGTTGCCAAGACGCGGCCTTTCCCCTGAGTGTCACACTAGGCAGTATAGGCGGCAAATATTACGAATTTATGAAAATCGGGGGGAAATCCGAGTATCCCGTATATTGCTAGATCGCAGCAGCAGCCAACTCAAGCCATTGCTTTTCTTCATTATTAACGTATTTTTCCAGCATACGCTTCACCCCGGCATGGTATGCATTCAGCCATGCGGCCTCCTCGTCCGAGAGCAGCGACCGCTCCACCAGCCGTGTGTCGATGGGGACCTGCGTGAGCGTTTCAAACGCGTAAAACGGCTTCTCGCCCTTCACGGCGGATTCCACCACCGCGACCAGATTCTCGATGCGGATACCGAATGCGCCCGCCTTATAATAGCCCGGCTCGGTGGAGAGGATCATCCCCGGCTGAAGCGCAACGCCGCCGCCGGATTTGCTGATGCGCTGCGGCCCTTCATGCACGCTCAGATAACTGCCGACACCATGCCCCGTGCCATGGTCGTAATCAAGTCCCGCTTCCCACAATGCGCGCCGCGCCAGCACATCGAGCTGCGAGCCAGTCGTGCCCGCCGGAAATACGGCCCGCGCCAGCGCGATATGGCCTTTGAGCACGCGGGTGAAGCATTCCTTCATTTCCTGCGTTGGCGCGCCGACGGCGATCGTGCGGGTGATGTCGGTCGTGCCGTCCAGATATTGCGCGCCGGAATCGAGCAGGAAGAGATTTCGCTCCGCGAACGTCCGGTTGCTCTGCGCGGTCGCGCGGTAATGCACGATAGCGCCGTTCGGCCCGAATCCGGCAATGGTCGGGAAACTCAATCCACGAAAATGCTCGCCCTCGGCGCGAAATTCCTTGAGCCGGTCGGACACCGACATCTCATCGAGCGCCGCGCCGGATTCCCACTGGCGATCCAGCCAGCTCAGGAAGCGCACCACCGCCACGCCATCGCGCCGGTGTGCGGCGCGCATGCCGTCCAGCTCCACCGGGTTCTTGCAGGCCTTGGGGAGCTGGCAGGGATCGTCGGCACGATGGATCACCGCGCCCGCCCTCTCCGCTACGTCGAAAAACCATGCCGATGTCATCGTGGGGTCGATCCAGAGTTTTTTTCCGGCCTTTCCTAACGCGGCAAGCGCCGTTTCCAGCGAATCCGGCAACTCCACCGCGACGTGGCTCCCCAGATGCCGCTTCACCGCATCGGAAATTTTTGCGCGGTCGATGAACCAGCGCACTCGCCCGCCCGCGTCCATGATGGCGAATGACAGCGCGAACGGCGTATAGGGCACATCGCCGCCACGGATATTGAGCAGCCACGCGATGGAATCCGACAGCGTCAGCACCAGCGCGTCGCAGCCATGTTCCCTCAGTTGCGCCGCGATCTTCTCACGGCGCGCGGCGGAAGATTCCCCCGTAAAACGCTCCTCCTGCACCGTCACGGGAACGGCAGGCGGCGCAGGCCGTTCTGTCCAGATCGCATCGATGGGATTGCTGGCCAGCGGTATGAACGCGATATTCTTCGCTTCCAGTTTTTTGCGGTATCGCTCCACCGATTGCGGCGTGAACAGCCGCGCATCATAGCCGATGCGCGCTCCCGCCGCACATGTCTGCGCCAGCCACTCGGACGGGTGCGTATCGCTGCTATTCAGTCGCTCATAGAGCGCACTGTCGGTTTCCTGTGCGAGTTGCAGCGTATAGCGCCCGTCGGTGAATACCGCCGCCTTGTCAGCCAGCACCGCCACCGCGCCGGCCGAACCGGTGAACCCCGTGAGCCACGGCAGGCGGCGCGCCGATTTTGGGACATACTCGCCCATATATTCGTCGTTCATCGGCTGGATGAAACCATCCACCTGCATGTTTTTCAGTGTATCGCGGAGTTGTTCGAGGCGTGATTTCATGTGGTCACTATACTGAAGGCTGCAGGAAATAACACGCCCATTTTTCCTGCGTTTCCAACGCTTTTACTGTTTACTTTTGTGCCCATTATGGGCACTATGAGCCTATGCAGAATAGAATAAAAACACTCCGGCAAGCCAAGGGCTGGCCCATGCAGCGCCTCGCCGACGAGGTCGGCACGAACAAATCACAGATCTCCAAGCTGGAGAAAGGCGAACGCCGGCTCTCGCAGCAATGGATGGAGCGGCTGGCCGCCGTGCTGGGCTGCACGCCCGCCGACCTGCTGCCCGGCCATGGCAAGCAGCGCCGCGCCTCGGGCACACTGTCGCTTACCATCGACGCTGCGGTCGATTCCGGTATGGGTGGCTATGTCGAAAAGGTCGATGAGGACAAACGCTATTTCGTCACCTTCAAACCACCGCAGCAGTTGAGCGATGCCGAATTCTTCGGCGTCATCATGGAGGGCAATCACCATGCCTCCTATCCCGATGGCTCCGAGCTTATCTTCGCGCGCACCATGTTCGATACGCGCATCGAGAACGGCAAGTTCGTACTCATCGAAGAAGAAAAAGAGAACGGCCAGACCCAACGCTACATGGGGCAGATCGAGATCTCCCCGCGCATGATCTCCATCAACTTTCAGGGCAAGGACAACCAGCATCATCACCGCAAGGTGTACTGGGAGAACACGCACGCCGCGCAGGCACTCAACGACAATGGCGGGGATACCTCGTACCTCCACTCCACCGGCCATCCTCTGCTGGAACAGAGTCTTCCTTCCGTGCCCATGAGCAACGGCAAGACGCGCATTCTGGGTGTGCTGGTGAAGAGCATCCGCAACGAGTAGCGGAAAAGTTTCCGTTTTGTATACTTTTTGCTTGCAGCCCGCATGATTATGCGGTATCCGTAATGCCATCATCCGCAGAATATCAGGAAGGATTCGGTGGCAATGACAGAGAGCACTCCCTACAGCGACGCACAGATAGGCAACCAGCTACGCCTCTACCGCAAGGCGGCGGGCATGACGCAACGGACGCTCGCCGGGAAGATCGGCATCACCTTCCAGCAGGTACAGAAATACGAGAACGGCCTCAATCGCCTGAGCGCCGCGCGGCTGTACGCCATCGCCCACGCATTGCAGGTTCCGGTACGCCTGTTCTTCCCCGGCGGCGACATGGAGCATGACCTGCCACACAGCGCATTCACGGTAGCACGGAATTTTTCCCGCATCCCGAACGACCGCCACCGCGACGCGGTGGCTACGCTGGTGGGCGCGCTTTCTTCGGAATGCTGACATTGTTTTTGCTCCCCCGCACCCGCAGGCCCCTCATCCCCTGCCTTCTCCCTGTGGGAGAAGGGGCCTGATTATTCCCTCTCCCGTAGGGAGAGGGTCAGGGTGAGGGGCCTGATCTATCGGCATGAGCACTTAGCCCTAACGCCCCATCACCAGCGCCGACCAGCCCTTGTTCACATAATGCGTGATGACATGCAGTCCCTGCGCCTCATGCGCGGCGATGACGTCGGGCTCCTGCTCCTCCAGCAACCCGGAGAGCACCGCGATACCGCCCGGCGCGAGATGCGCCGCCAGTTGCGGTGCGAACGCGATCAGCGGGTTGGCGAGGATGTTGGAGAGTATCAGGTCATAGGGCGCATGCTGGGCCACTTCCGCCACGGCATAACCATCGCCGGCGTAATGCCGCAGCGCGGGCAACCCGTTGCGTATGCTGTTCTCATTGGCGATATCCACCGCCTTGGCGTCGATGTCTACCCCCTGCACGAACGCCTTGGACCAGGTCAGCGCCGCCGCGATGGCCAGTATCCCCGAGCCGCTGCCCATATCGAGTATGCACGAGAATTTTCGGTCACGCGCCAGCACATCCATCGCCCGCAGGCAGCCCGAGGTCGTGGCATGCTCGCCCGAACCGAACGCCATGCCCGCATCCATGCGTATGGCGAGCAGCTCCGGCGGCGGTGTTTCCGTGATATGCGAGCCGTACACATAATAGCGCCCGACATGCAGCGGCGGAAAACTCTTCAGCACCTCACTCACCCAGTCCTTATCGGGCAGCGCCTCGACGCGATATTCCGGCAGGGCAACCCCCGCCGACGCCGCAAGCGCCGCAAGCCGCTCGACAAGCCATGACGCCTCCGGCGGCCGCTCGAAGATGGCCTGCATCTGCCAGGGTGCGCCCTTCTCTATCTCGAAGCAGGACACCGCCAGCGCCGCATCGCCCAAGCCTTCCTCGAAAAAGTGCGAGACTTCCTGCGCGACACGGAACGTGACCATCCACGCGACATCAACCACGGATCAACTCCAGCCATTCTTCTTCCGAGAGAATATTCACCCCCAGCTCTTTTGCCTTCTTCGCCTTGGAACCCGCATCTTCACCCGCCACCACGAAATCGGTCTTGGCCGACACCGACCCCGCCACCTTCGCGCCCAGGCTCTCGGCACGCGCCTTGGCTTCGCTGCGCGTCATGCGCGTGAGCGTGCCGGTGAACACCACGGTCTTTCCTGCCACCGGCGAGTTCGATGCGACCGCCTCCGCATCCTTCACCCTCACCTCCCGTGCCAGCGCATCCAGCACCGTGCGGTTATGCGGCTCGCGGAAGAATCCGGTGATCTCGCTCGCCACCTTTTCGCCGATACCGTCGATGGCACAAAGCTCCTGATAGGCTGTGCTCGCCGTATCGCCCGCAGCCTCCATCGCCCGCACCCACGCGTCGTAGTTGCCATAATTGCGCGCGAGCAGCCGTGCCGTCGTTTCCCCCACATGGCGGATGCCCAGCGCATAGATGAACCGCTCCAACCCGATGTTCCTGCGCGCGTCGATCGCCGCCATGAGGTTGCCCACCGACTTCTCTCCCCATCCTTCGCGGGTCTTAAGCGCCGCCGCATGCCGGTGCAGGTGAAAAATATCCGCAGGTTCCGCGATGAGTTTCTCGCTCCAGAATGCTTCGATCTGCTTCTCACCCAGTCCCTCAATGTCGAACGCATCACGCGAGACAAAATGCCTGAGGCGCTCCCGCGACTGCGCGGGGCACGTGAGCCCGCCCGTGCAGCGCCGCACCGCCTCTCCCGGCTCGCGGATGGCGAGGCTGCCGCATTCCGGACAGGACTCGGGAAAATGGAATTTACGCGCATTGGAAGGCCGCTGGCTTTTATCCACCTCCACCACCTGCGGGATGACATCGCCCGCGCGCTGGATGGTCACCACGTCGCCGATATGAATATCTTTCCGCGCGATCTCGTCCTCGTTATGCAGCGTGGCATTCGACACCACCACGCCGCCCACGGTGATGGGCTTCAGCCGCGCCACCGGCGTAAGCGCCCCCGTGCGCCCCACCTGAATATCGATGGCTTCCACCACGGTCTTCGCCTGCTCCGCCGGGAATTTATGCGCGATCGCCCAACGCGGCGCGCGGCTGGTAGAAATCATGCGCTTCTGCAATTCCAAGCTATTAACCTTGTAAACCATACCATCCACATCGTACGGTATTTTAAAACGGATAGAGCAATGTAGGTTATACATGCTTATTAAGTCATCAATGCGAGAGGTGGTGTATACTCTCCACCCATCAGGTGTAGCCCTCCAGAGATGCATTATGCTCAGACCAAAGCTCGATAATTTTTCCAGACATTCCTTCAACGTACTGACCCCATCAAAGAATGAGTCAGAAACTTCTCCCCAACCATACAGAGAATAGCTCAGGTTGCGCGAAGCGGTAACGGCAGGATCAAGCTGGCGCAGCGAGCCTGCCGCCGCGTTGCGCGGGTTTGCAAATAACTTCTCTCCCTTTGCTTCCCGCGATTTATTGAGTGCTTCAAAATCCGTACGGGCCATAAAAACTTCACCACGCACTTCGAGTATCTCTGGAAAGTTTCCAACTAGTGTTGAGGGTAATACTTTCTTCAAATTCTCAGTGATATTTTCTCCCACCACACCATCGCCACGTGTTGCTCCCCTAACAAGAACTCCCTTTTCATAGCGCGCGGAGAATGAAAGACCGTCTGCTTTCAATTCGCAGACCAACTCTATTTCTTCATCCCCTGGCAAATTCAAAAACCGCCGGATGCGGTCGAGGAAATCTTCTACATCCTCGCGGGTGAAGGCGTTGTCGAGTGACAGCATGGGGATTTTGTGTTCGACTTTGCCGAATGCTTCCACGGGTGCAGCACCCACGCGCTTCGACGGGCTATCCTCGCGCACGAGCTGCGGAAATCGCTGCTCAATGGCCGCGTTACGCAGGCGCAGCGCGTCGTATTCCGCATCGCTGACGGTGGGGGCGTCCTGCTGATAATAGCGTTTATCGTGCTCGGAGATTTCCGCTGACAGGCGCGCCAGCTCATCGCGCGCCTGCGCTTCGTTCAGGCGTTCCGGAGGGATGATGGAGAGGTCGATGTCGAAAAGTGTTTTGGTCATCGTTTTTCTTGTGTATTCCCCCTCACCCTGCCCTCTCCCCCTTGCAGGAGGCGAGGGTCTGAGAGGTCAGAGCCCACTACGCACCCCTCTCCCCCACTGGGGGAGAGGGCAGGGTGAGGGGGATGGTTATATCACGCCGCCGCGATCAGTTTCTCCGCCGCCGCGCGCGCTTCTGCGGAGATGGTTTCTCCGGCCAGCATGCGCGCGAGTTCTTCTTTGCGGGCGGGTTCTTCCAGCACTTCGACGCGCGTCGAAGTGCGGCCTTTCGCCACCTGCTTGCTGATCTTCAGATGATGCTTGCCGAACGCCGCCACCTGCGGCAGATGCGTCACCACCAACACCTGCACGCTCTCGCCCAGCAGCGCGAGGCGGCGGCCAATGGACTCTGCCACCGCACCGCCTACGCCCGTGTCGATCTCGTCGAAAATAAGTGTGGGAGCGGAGCGCACTGCGGCCAGCGCCACCTTCAGCGCCAGCATGAAGCGCGACAGCTCACCGCCGGAAGCAATTTTTGCCAGCGGCGCGAGCGGCGATCCGGGGTTGGTGGAGGCGAGGAACGCCACGCGTTCCATGCCCATCGCCGACCAGTCGGCCTCCGGCA
>JADZBT010000161.1 GCA_020851915.1 Alphaproteobacteria bacterium
ATCCGCAGCATCAGGACGCATTCGCGAAATTCCTGCTGGCGCTGCTCACCTCGCAGCGCGGTTCAGTGTGCCTCTATCAGGGCGAGGAGCTGGGACTGCCGGAAGCCGACATCCCGTTCGAAAAGTTACAAGACCCATACGGCATCCGCTTCTGGCCGGAGTTCAAGGGGCGCGACGGTTGCCGCACGCCCATGCCGTGGGAAAAGGCGAAGCCGCATGCAGGATTCACCGCCGGCGAGCCGTGGCTGCCCGTTCCGGCGGAACACAGTGATCGCGCCGTGGATGTGCAGGAGAACGCCAAGGATTCATTGCTGCATCATTACCGCGCGTTCCTCGCGTGGCGCAACAGTCATAAGGCGCTGCGTTCCGGAGCCGTCCGGTTTTTCGACGCGCCCGACGGTGTGCTGGCATTCACCCGCACTCAGGGTGAGGAAACCATCCTCTGTATCTTCAATCTCGTGCCGGAGCAGGTGCGTTGCGACGGCAAGGGCTGGCCGGAAAGCGATGCGCTCGAAGGGCATGGGCTTGCTTCCGCCAAGGACGGAAACGCGCTTACGCTACCGCCTTACGGGGTGTATTTCGGGAAGGCAGCGTGATTTTTCCCCGGTAGGGAACGTTTAGTGACCTACCGCGACGGGGGTTCGGGTCGCGCTTCCTGCAAGCTCGTAATCTACTTTCAGCGTCAGCAGCGCAGCTACGACCATACAGCCGCCGCCCAGCGCCAGTGCATAGACCGATTGCCCCCCCAGCAGATAGGTCACCACCGCGCCGGAACCCAGCGCCACCGCCACCTGCGGGATGACGATGAACAGGTTGAAGATACCCATATAGACGCCCATCTTGTTCTCCGGCAGCGCGCCCGCCAGCATAGCGTAGGGCATGGCGAGGATGGAGGCCCACGCAATGCCGACGCCCACCATCGCGACCAGCAGCAGGTTCGGATCGTGGAGCCCCATGACGGAGAGTAACCCCAGTCCTCCGCAAGCGAGGCTTACGGCATGGATAGTGCGCGGCGATACCTTCTGCACCAACCCCATGAATACAAAGGCGCCCAGCAGCGCGATACCGTTATAGAGCGAGAAGCACACGCCCACCCATTCGGTGGCCTGATGATAGAGGGGATCGGCGGCATCCGTTGCGCCGAACACGCCGCGCGCCACGGCGGGGGTGAAGTAGGTCCACATGCAGAAGAGTCCCGCCCAGGTGAACATCTGCACCCAGGCGAGCTGTTTCATGCGCGTGGGCATCCCGCCGATATTGGCGAGTATCTCCTTTGCGCCCGCCAGCAGCCCCGCTTTCTCCTGCTTGGATTTCAGGAAGGCTTCCATGTCGGCAGGGGGATTCTCTTTCGTGGTGAGGATGGTTGCCAGCACGCAGGCGAGCAGTACTGCGGCGCCGATGTAGAAGGCCAGCGCCACCGACTGCGGGATGGAGCCTTCTCCTGCGGCTTCGGAGGATACGCCGAACCAGTGGGCGAGTATCCAGGGCAGCGCCGAGGAAACCACCGCGCCGATGCCGATCAGCACCGTCTGCACCGAGAAGCCGAAGGGCCGCTGCTGCTCCGGTAGCAGGTCGGCGACGAAGGCGCGGAAGGGCTGCATGGCGATGTTGATCGCGCCGTCCAGCACCCAGAGGAGTCCCACGGCCATCCACAATGCGCTGGAATTGGGCATCATCACCAGCGCGAACGACGACAGCACCGCGCCGAACAGGAAGTAGGGCTTGCGCCGCCCCAACCGATTCCATGTGCGGTCGCTCATATGGCCGATGATGGGCTGCACCAGCAAGCCGGTGAGGGGGGCCGCGATCCACAGCAGCGCCAGCTCGCTTTCCTTGGCGCCCAACATTTCGTATATGGCACTCATATTGGCCATCTGCAGCCCCCAGCCGAACTGGATGCCCATAAACCCAAAACTCATATTCCAGATATGCCAGAAGGAAAGCGGCTGGTTACGCATGCTGACTCGTTCCTGTTATGTATTATTTTATTATTAATTATCGCCCGTTACGGCCCATACCATGATAGGCAGCAGCCAAAAAGGCAACTAAAAATGGAGGGAGGTAATACCAGACCGTCGCCGCCCTGCGGGCCATACCGGGCACGCTGCACCCAAGATCGCCTCCACATGGCTGAGCCACGCATAGCTGAAGGAAAAGCGTGGTGCTCCCCCTAGGACTTAACTCGAACCGGGTTGAGCAATTACAGGTGGTTATAAAAGACTGGGTGGAGATTTACAATTCCCCACCAAAGCTGGATAGGAAAAGTTTTCACTGGGGCGTTGTTATAAATTGCGCGCCTCGCAATCGTTCAGAATAAGTCGCTTTACATCACCATGTGCGGACTCAACTCGATTAACCCAAAACTTTAAATCCTTTTTGCCCGCAGTATTATCTCCATGAAGAGACCAAGTGAGGAAGCCTAATTTGCTTTCTGGAAAATCTGGTGCGGGTCTAAAAGGAACTACTTTCTTAAGCTCTCGAATATAGGCACGCCCATTGCGACTAATAGAGTTATAGCGCGTAATGTTGCCCGTATATTCAAGTACGTTTGAGCTAATATCTCTAGTGCTGACCCATTGGCTTGTTTTGTGGTTAAAGATCACAAGCTCGCTTCTGGGGCGCTCAACAGTAATCTGAGTCACCCCATTATCTATCGCGCGGTGGGCACGTTGTAGACTTCCTTCTAAAGTTTCCGCCAACCGATCAAAGAATATTTCGTCATCTTCTAATTTTTTTTGAATACGTTGAGTTTCTGGTTTTACATTTAATAAGCCAGCGGCTTTGGACAGTGAGAATTTTATAAAATCGTAAAAGGCAGCCCCAGCTAAGCCTGCCGTAGCTGGGTATTGCTCAATTAGTACTATCAAGTCAAAAAGTACGCTGCCGCGCCTTGGTGCGCCGAAAAATATTTCCGCTCCTTTTAAGGCAGGGGCACGGCTCACAATTTCGCCCGTCATATACGCATGTAAAGTGATTTGTAGTGCCTGCGAGAAGCCCCAAAACGATGTTGCACCATCGTAAAGATTAAGTCCCTTATCCTCTACTTCGCCCCCACTAAAACGTAGTTTTAATGAGTGTTTTGCTACTTCAGCCATACTCTTCTCCCCTGAGCACAAACACAATTATAGGTTGTTTTATACTCATAAGCTAAACACTTAGAAAACAAAAGGAGTATGCATGATAACGGACATCACCCCATACCGTAAATATGTCGATCAATTCGATCTAACCGAACAGCAGAAGATTGAATTAGTAAATGCAGTATGGACGACTCTGGAGAATTATTTTGACCAGCAGCTAGGGATTAATCAGTTGCCGCTCAAAGAGCGCGCGCTTCGTAACACCAACGCGGAACTAGAACCGGAACTCTAGCAAAGCCGCCATTAACCAAGCCGCAGTTTCTGCTGGGAAATTTGTGCGAACAATAAAAGGCAGGTTTTTCAAAAGATGGTGCCCCCGGTCGGACTTGAACCGACACATCCATACGGATACAAGATTTTGAGTCTAGCGCGTCTACCAATTCCACCACCGGGGCCCGTAGGGAGGCCGCCATCATAGCGAAGACGTGCGCGCGGTCAACCCTCGGTTTTCTCCATGTGGCGCTGGATGAAGGGCATCTGCGCGAGGCTGAACAGGAAGATCAGGCCGATCAGGCCGAATACCTTGAAATTCACCCACATGTCGGTGGAGAGCGTGCGCCATGCGATCTCGTTGAGGACTGCCACTGCCGCGAAGAACCACGCCCAGCGGCGCGATAGGGTGCGCCATGCCGCATCAGGCAGGGTGAGAGCGTGGCCCATGATGAGCTTGAGCAGCGCCTTGCCGCGCAGCAATCCACCCCACAGGATGAGCGCGAAGGCGAGGTTGATGATGGTGGGCTTCATCTTGATGAAGCGATCGTCATCGAGCCACAGGGTCAGCCCGCCGAAGAACGCTACCACCAGCGCGGTGATGAGCGGGGCCAGCGCCAGCTTCTTCTCGCGGATGTAGGTGATGGCGAGGCTCACGAGCGTGGCGGCGATGAGTCCGGCGGTGGCCGGCATCAGGCCGTAGAGCTTGTAAAGGGTAAAAAACGCGGCCAGCGGGCCGAAATCGAGCAGGAATTTCATAAAAGCAGGGTTTCCCGGGTTTCGATGTATCATCCCGGCATCGCCGGAGCGGCGCATAATAGGGAGCGCGGCCCGTATATACCATAAAAAATTTGACTCGCGCGGCGGAATCCTTTTCACTGTCAGGGATTGTTAATAAAAAGGGGGCTCAATGGCCGCACAGGACATTCAGAGCAGGATACTGATCGTAGAAGACGAAGAGGCGATCTCCACGCTCGTGAAGTACAACCTCGAACAGGAGGGGTTCACGGTATACGTCGCCGATGACGGCGAGGAAGGCCTGCTGCTGCTGAAAGAGAAAAAGCCCGATGTGATGGTGCTCGACTGGATGTTGCCGGGCATGTCGGGGATCGAGGTCTGCCGCCAGATCCGGCGCGGTCAGGAAACCCGCAATATCCCCGTGATCATGCTGTCGGCGCGCGGCGAGGAAGATGACCGCATTCGCGGGCTCGACTGCGGCGCGGACGATTATATCACCAAGCCATTCTCGCCCGCCGAGCTGATCGCTCGCGTGCGCGCGGTGCTGCGGCGTATCCGCCCGGCGCTGGCCGACAAAACGCTGGAATTCCTCGATGTGAAGCTCGATGCAAGTTCACACCATGTGACCCGTAAGGGCAAGGACGTGCATCTGGGGCCCACCGAGTTCCGCCTGTTGTTGTATCTCATGGAGCATCCGGGCCGCGTATTCTCGCGTGAGCAACTGCTGGATTCCGTCTGGGGGCACGATATTTACGTCGAGCTGCGTACGGTGGACGTGCATATCCGCCGTCTGCGTAAGGCGCTCGAAGTGGATGAGGGGCTTCCCGACCTGATCCGCACAGTGCGTTCCGCCGGTTATGCGCTGGAGAAGCCTGAAGCGGCCTGAGCTTCGGGGCTTACTTCAGCCGTTTCAGCAATTCTTTTTTGGTGAGCGTATAATCGCTCGCTTCCCATACCTGTTCAAGGAGCAGGAGGGTTGCGCCAAGGGCTTTGCCGCTTTCAAATCCCTGCTCCAGCAGATCGCTGCCCTTGACGGGGAAGGCGGGTATCTTCCACGATCGGGACAGTTTCAGCATGGAAGCGTAGGTGCGCGTCTTGGGATGTGCCGCCCAGCCGATCAGCGCGAGGCTGACGAAATTCACCGTGCCCAGTGCGCGCAGTAGGCGCTTTTGCGCCCGTTCGTCTGCATCTTGCGGAATGTCGTGCGTGAGCAGCGTGAGGAGTTGCGTCCGATGCGCGTTCGAGAGACGCCAGCGTATAGCGAGTGTTTCTGCGGTGCGCGCGGCGTCTTTCTCTCCCGGAGCCAGCAGCGCGGCAAGGTGACGGACAGCGTCGAATTCCACCTTCTGTGATTTTTCCAATGTGGCCAGCGCGCGTAGCATATCGGGATAGATTTTTCCCTGGATGATCGGTGCGAGGATGCCGTTACGCGCCATGGTTTCCAGTATATCCGCCGCATGCGGGGTGGCGAATAATTTGAGCATCTCCTGCTGGATGCGTTCGCCGGAAAGCTCCGCCAGCATCGCCGCATGTTTCTTGCAGGCGGAGAGTCCCTTGCGGTCTGTGCTTTTCCCGAAGCGCGCGGTGAAGCGGAAGAAGCGCAGGATCCGCAGATGGTCTTCGCGGATGCGCTGTTCCGCGTCGCCGATGAAGCGCACGCGGCCCGCTTCCAGATCGGCGATGCCGTCGAAATAATCATACACCCTGCCGTCCGCATCGCAGGAGAGTGCGTTGATGGTGAAATCACGCCGGGCGGCGTCTTCTTCCCAGCGGTCGGTATAGGCGACCTCGGCGTGGCGGCCATCGCAGGCGATGTCCTTACGCAGCGTGGTGATCTCGAACGGCGTGTGATTGATGACGGCGGTCACCGTGCCGTGCGCGATGCCGGTGGGGATGGCCTTGATGCCGGATTTCTCCAGCGCTGCCACGGTTTGCTCGGGCCGCGCGGTGGTGGCCATATCGATGTCGAAATTCTTGGAACTATTCAGTGCATCGCGCACGCATCCGCCGACGCAACGCACCTCGAAGCCGGCGCGCGTGAGCGCGGTCATCACTGCGCGGGTCTCAAGACGTATAAGCCACGGGGCATTGGCGAGGGAAGGGGCGGTTGGCATGGGTTATTCCACGCTTCCCGGCACGATCTTGCCGTTCTCCACATGCGGCGGGGTATAGCCCCCGGTGTGCGATTCCTGCATCACTCCAAGCGAGAGGAATCCCAATATCCCAAGCACGAGGCTCGTTGCCACCACCCACAGCCACGGCCCGTCGCGCCAGTCAGGGATAGGCTGGCCCGCCTTGTTGGCCTTATGCCGGTGCAGCAGCAGCCACGCGATATAGAGCATCACGGGCAGGAACACGGGCCAGAAACGGGTGAGCAGGAGCTTGATCATAGCGGGCCATATTACGTCAATTTGCCGAAATGTCACCAGAGCCTGCGAAGTCCTGAATCCTGAGTTATGAATTTCCAGAAAATACAGCCGATTACAGAATGTGCTTTCCTACCCATCCTGTCACAAAAATTTAACCTATTATTTAGATGTTTGCCGATATAATGAAACGGTAATTCAAACCTTCCAAGTGAAGAAATGGAGAAGACGATGGGTACAGGTGCAGGAGAAACCGTGGGAGTTGCCGAGGGAGAATCGGGATTAGGTGCTGGTATGGACAGCCCGTTTGTGGATAGTGCTGCGGAGGAAACTGCTCAGGGTAATCTGGATACGGTGTTGAAAGGGCTGGGATATGCTTCCACGGCTCAGACGCATGCACAGAATATGATTAACGCGCTGAAGCACGGATCTATTTTCGCGGCGGTCGGTAGCGGCATCCATGCTGGATTATCGTTGAAAAGTTTTGCCGAAACCACTGGCATTGGGGAAGAGCAGGTCAACTGGGTTTTCGAAAAACTTGAGAGCATTTGGGGAATGGTGGCGAAAGGTAAACAGGATGGCGCCGGTGCTGAGAATTCTCCCGCAGATGTTGATCCCAATGAACCCCACGCGGGCCACGCTGCACAGTTTGTAGAGGATCTGGTAAGTGGTAAGACTCCCGACGCAGCAACCCATATCAACAATATTCTTGGAGCCTTTGGAAGGCAGGGAGAACAAGAGGCGGTGGAAGTGGCCGTAAGTGGCGCACTGGATGCGTTAGCGCCGGAAACTTTCGGTGTATCGGAAATTGGCCAGCCATTCGTATCTGCTATTTCTTCTAAACTTATTGAGGCGAAGGATTCGGTTATTGATAAGTTCCATGAGGCGCTGGAAACTAATCTTGGAAATGCGCCAATATTGCAGGATGTTGCTGCGGTTGGTCAGCCTCTGGGCACACCAGCCTCGCAGAAAGCTATTGAATTATGGTAAATTTTTTTCCTACAGTGAAACCGGCCCCGCACACAGCGCGGGCCGGTTTTTTGTTGTACCCCAGTATGTTGCCATCCCGGCGTCCCGGCCTGTGCCGGGATGGTAGGGCAGGGGCGTGATTTCTACCGCTTCCCCATTGACAACCGCCTGATAATGCGTATATTCGGCCACCCTTGCGGGCCGTGTGGCTCGTGGGGACGCGTGTGTCACGCAGCCGTCATCGCGGAAAAACTTTCCGCGATCTGAACGATCGAGGCTCTCTTCGGTAAAAGGTCTGTGGCTTGCAGGCCGGGGAGCGACGGGTAAACAACACGAACGAAGGAACGATACAATGGGTAAGCGTCTAAGCGCAAAATATAAGGTCAGCCGCCGTCATCTGGGCACTACGGGCACGTCGCTCTGGGGCCGCGCGAAGGATCCGGTGCATAAGCGTAATTACGGCCCCGGCCAGCACGGCCCGGCCAAGCGCGTAAAGCGTTCGGATTACGGCACGCAGCTCCGCGCCAAGCAGATGCTGAAAGCCTACTATGATTTGAGCGAGAAGCAGTTCGCACGTATTTACGTTGAAGCGTCGCGCGTGCGCGGCAACACGTCCGAGAAGCTGGTCGGTCTGCTGGAGCAGCGCCTGACCTCGGTCGTATACCGTATGAGCCTCGCGCCGACGATCTTCTCGGCACGTCAGCTGGTGAGCCATGGCCACGTGATGGTCAACGGCAAGCGCGTGACGGTGGGCGGCTATATGGTGAAGCCGGGTGATGTCGTGGAGCTGAAGGTTTCCGCGCACCAGATCCCGATGGTACTGCAGGCCACCCAGACGCCGGAACGCGATATGCCGGAATATGTCGAAGTGGATCACAAGAAGTTCCAGGGCAAGCTGGTACGCGTGCCGAGCTTCGAGGAAATTCCGTATCCGGTGGTCATGGAGCCGAATCTGGTGGTCGAGTACTACTCGCGCTAATTACAGGTTCTACGAAATACAAAAAGGCCGCCTCATCCGAG
>JADZBT010000162.1 GCA_020851915.1 Alphaproteobacteria bacterium
CATGATGGGCTTCGCTGGAAAATGGCCCTGGAAATGCGGCTCGTTGAAGGTCACATTCTTGAGCCCTACGATGCTCTCATCCTTCTTGAGTTCAAGGATGCGATCCACCAGCAGGATCGGGTAGCGGTGCGGGATCATGTTGATGATGCGGTTGATGTCGATCATTCGTCTGCCTCGTTATCTTTTATGTCTTTACCAGTCACCAGCTTGGACAGCACCACTGCCTGACGATGCCACTGCTTCACCGGAACCGCCGGGTATCCCGCGACGGTCGCGCCTGCCGGCACGTCACGGATGACGCCGCCGCCAGCTGCTATCTTCGCACCGCCGCCAATCACCAGATGTCCGGCAACCCCCGCCTGCCCGCCGACCATCACGCCGTCGCCGATCTTCGTGCTTCCGGCAAATCCCGCCTGCGCCGCTATCGCGCAGAAGCGGCCAATTTCCACATTATGCCCGACCTGCACCAGATTATCGATCTTCGTGCCGTCGCCGATGATGGTATCCGGCCCCGCTCCACGGTCAACGCAACTATTCGCGCCGATCTCTACATCATTGCCGATGACCACGCGGCCCAGCTGCGGCACTTTGAGTAACCCCTGCGGGGACGGCGCAAAACCAAACCCGTCCTGCCCGATGCGTACCCCCGGATGCAGCAACACCCGGTCGCCCAGCACCGCATGGCTGATCGTTGTATTCGCGCCGATGCGGCACTCCTTGCCGATCTTCACCCCCTCGCCGATCACCGCGCCGGAATGTACATGCGTCGCAGCACCCACCACCGCATGCGCGGCAATCACCGCACCGGCATCGATACGGCAACCCTTGCCCAGAATCGCGCGGTAATCAATGTGCGCGTGGGGAGATATTTCCGGATCGACCACTTCGCCGGGGTAGAACAGCTGAGCGATGCGCGCGTAGGCCGTATAAGGGTCGGTCGAGAGCAGTATCGCCATGCCCTTGGGGGCCTTGTCGTGGTGCTTCTCATGGATGATGCAAGCCCCCGCGCCGCTGGTGCGGAAGGCATCCGCGTATTTGGGGTTATCGAGGAAGCTGATCTGGGACGGCCCCGCTGTATCCAGCGCGGCAACGTCCTCGATCATTTTCTTCGCATCGCTGCCGAACGCCAGCCGCGCGCCACAGGCTTCCGCAAGTTGTGCGAGAGAGAAAGGCCCCGACCGATGGAAAAAGCGGGGATCTGCCATGATGACCTCCTGTGCCTGCCCCCTCCCCTGTAGGGGGAGGGTCGGGGTGGGGGCATTGGAGCGCGATAGAGTTTCCTCGCGCCCCCCTCCTGACCTCCCCCCCTACAGGGGGAGGAATTACTACTTGCTTTCCTTGTCTTCTTCACCCTCGGGAAGCGGTTCGATCTTCACTTCCACGCTCGACAATTCCTTGTCGAGGCGCTTCAGCACTTCTTCCGAGACATTGAGGGATTCATCGGCATAGAGCAGCTGGCTGGAGGGGAATACCACCTCGAAGCCCTTCTCCTTGGAGATGCCCTCGACGATCTGCGCCAGCGTCATCTGGATCTTGGTGAGCGCCTTGGCATAGGCGCGGTCAAGCTGCGCGCGCTTCACCTGCACATCGTGCT
The DNA here is from genome assembly GCA_020851915.1 of Alphaproteobacteria bacterium. Taxonomy (GTDB): domain Bacteria; phylum Pseudomonadota; class Alphaproteobacteria; order Rickettsiales; family RI-342; genus JADZBT01. The sequence goes on from JADZBT010000162.1 coordinate 1,595, forward strand.
GGGCGGAGGCTACCTTGGTGCGGAAATCGCGGCGGGCTTCGTCAAACGCTTCCTGCGTCATCACGCTGCGCTGGTCGGCCAGTTCCTGATCCTTGGTCTTCAGGTCTTTTTCCTGCTTGCCGATCTCGTCCTGATATTTCTTACGCAGCGCCTCGATCTGATCGTGCACCGACTTGGCGGCCTTCGCCTCGTGCATGATACCTTCGAGGTTCACCACGCCGTATTTATGCGCCGCAGCGGCCGGAGCAGCGTCCGCCGCACGAACATCCTGCACGGCCATGAGGCCCATGCCGAGCAGCGCGATCATCGCTACCGAAGAACGAATCAGAAACGTCATAGAAATTCCTTTTGCTGGTAAATATGTAAATAGGAGGCGCATTTAACACGATGCGCCTGCCTTTTGCAAAGGAAATTGGGAGGGAGCGGGACGGCTCTTGATCCATCAGGCTCATATGCACATCCCGGCGCAGGCCGGGATCTCATGGCTCCACCGACACATGCGGAGAGATAAGATCCCGGCCTGCGCCGGGATGGCAGTTACCCTTTATTTATTTTGCCCTAGAAGCGCGTGCCGAAGCTGAATTTGATCTGCTGGGTATCGTCGTAGGTTTCTTTGACGATCGCCTGACCGATGTCGATGCGGATCGGCCCTACCGGCGATGCCCAGGCGAGCCCGGCGCCCACCGACAGACGCGGCGAGCTATCATCCACTACGCCCGGGCCGCTGTCATCCGAGTTCCACAGGCTGCCGAAATCCGAGAAGAGCGAGCCCTTGATACCCACGTCGCTGGGCAGTCCCAGCGGGAAGGAAAGCTCGACCGTGCCTGCGTAGTAGATATTGCCGCCCAGCGCGTCGCCGGTGGCCGTATCGCGGGGGCCGATACCGGCGTTGTCGAAGCCACGTATGTCGTTGCTGCCCTTGAAGAAGCGGTTGTTGATGCGGACGTCCTGACCCAGCCCGAACATATATCCGGCCTTGCCCACCAGTTGCAGCACCCATTGCGGGCGGATGGAGTAGAAATAGCCCGATTTGAACTCGTTACGCAGGAAGCGCGCATCGCCGCCCGCACCTGCCAGATCCTGACCGAAATAGAGGTAGTAGCCGTCTTCGGTATTGAAGCGGTTATCGCGGCGATCATAGGTCAGGCTGTGGCCGATCTGCGAGGTGGTGTATTCCCCCTGCTGACGGCGGATGAACAGCGAGGTACTCGGGTCGATGTTGGTCACCTCATCGGTACGCAGCGTATAATTCACCGCATGGCGCAGATGCTCCGACAGCCCATAATTGCTACGCAGCGTAAGCCCCGTCGCTTCATGGTCATACGAGCTCTCGCGCTGGAGATCCTGCGAGGTCTTGAACACATCGAACCCCGCCGATACGTCGCGGCCCATGAAATACGGTTCGGTATAGCCCAGCGTGATGTCCTGACGACGAGTTGCCGCCATCAGATCCAGTTTGAGCATCTTGCCCTTGCCGAGCAGGTTGTTCTCACGCAGGGAGATGTCGGCCAGTGCGCCGTCCACCGTCGAATAGCCCGCGCCGAAGGTCAACTCGCCGGTCGACTGCTCGGTCACGTCCACGTCGATCACCGTACGATCCGGCGCGCTGCCGGGGCGGTTGGTGATCTTCACATTCTGGAAAAAGCCCAGATTCTTGATACGCTGCTCGGAACGCTGGAGTTTCGAGGTGCTGTACGGGTCGCCCTCGCTCAGGCGGAACTCGCGGCGGATGACCTCGTCCACCGTGCGGACGTTGCCGGTGATGTTGACACGCTCCACATAGACGCGCGGGCCCTCTTTTATCTCATAGGTGACGCCGATGGTCTTGCCCGCTTCATCACGGTCCATGGCCGGCGAAATATCCACGAAGGCATAGCCCAGATCACCCAGCTTGGTGGTGATGTCGTCGACGGTTTCCTCCACCTGATCGGCGTTGAAAGTTTCGCCCTCCTTGGTGACGACCAGCGAGGACAGATCATCGGCGCTGATGTCGGAGATCTGGCTGCTCACCCCGACCTTGCCGAAGCTGTAGAACGGCCCTTCATTCAGCGAGAAGGTGATGTAGAATCCGTCCTTCTCCGGCGTCAGCTCCGCCACGGCGGAGGTCACCTGAAAGTCGGCATACCCATGCGATACATAGAAACGGCGCAGCAATTCCTGATCGTAGAGCAGGCGGTCGGGGTCGTAGGTGTCGTCGCTGGAGAAGAACTTATACCAACGCTCCTTCTCGGTGCGGATGACCTTCTCCAGCTTGTCGCCGTCGAATACCTCATTGCCGACGAAGCCGATCTTCTTCACCTTGGTCACCGCGCCCTCATCCACCTCGAACACGAGAGCGACGCGGTTCTGCGCCTGCTGTATCACCTTGGGCTCCACCTTGGCCGAGAAGCGGCCATTGCGCTGGTATATCTCCAGCAGGCGCTTCACGTCGCCCTGCACCATGGTGCGCGTATAGACCATGCGCGGGCGGAGCTGTATCTCCTTCTCCAGCTCCTCGTCGTCGATGCGCTTGTTGCCCTCGAACGCCACCTTGTTGATGACCGGGTTCTCGCGCACCAGCACCAACAGGTCATTATTCTTGCGCTTGATGGCGACGTCGGCGAACAGGCCGGTTTCAAAGAGTTTCTTCAGGGAATTATCGATGGCGCTGTCATCGAACACATCGCCCGGCTCCAACGCCAGATAGGATTTGATGGTCTTGATCTCGATACGCTGGTTGCCTTCCACCACGATATTGGCGATGACCTCACCCGCACGCAGCGGCGCGGCAGCGGGAGCCATGGCATCCGCAGGCGCATTCTGCGCGTAAGATTCTGTATTGTAAGACAATAAAGCGACGAAAGCGGTGGCAGCAATAGCCAGTGTTCTACCCACGAATATACTCCCTGCATGGGTTATTATGCAATTATATGCCGGGAATGTTACTGTAAACCCGCCGCGAAATATAGAATTTTTTGCGATTCCGCCGCGCAGCGAGGCAATATGCCGCCGCACTGGGGTTTTTGGGGAGCAGGTGGCGCTTATCGCGGCAGGTGCGGGGCGTGGACGTGCTCTTCCCGTTGCGCGCCCAGACGTGCGGCGTGGCCAAGCTCGACGACATCGAACTTCATGGTCAGGTGCTTGACGTCGAACCGGCAGGTTACCCTCTCCACACCTTCGCATTCGCGGGTGAATTTGATGATACCCTTCTGCGCCTCCCGTTCATCGAACAGGATAGTGCCTTCCCTGAGCGCCGGATGCTCCTTTCGGAATTCGATGAATTGCCTATAAAATTTCAGCGTGGAGTGCTCGTCTTTTTCCTGCACGTCCACCGCGAATTCCCTCATCTTCCGGGAGATCGCCAGCCAGCCCTTATTCATCTGGTTGCTGAGCCATGGCATCATCCCGCGCGACGTTTCGGAATCATACAGGCTATGGGCAAGATTCTTTGGGTCGTATTTTTCTTTATCCCGCGTGGATTCGCCCTTGCGTTGCATCTTGCTTTTATCATCGTCCGGAAGCCCCAGCTCATCCCCCTGGAACAGGCAGATGCTGCCCGGAAGCGAAAGCGTGAGCGCCGCGAGGAACGCTGCGCCGCGTGCGCCTTCCTTCTCGAATCCCCAGCGCGATACCATGCGGTTATTGTCGTGATTGCCTCCCGCAAAATTCACGCGATCCATACCGAACTTCTCGATAGCCGCCTTGGTTGAGGCAACAAATTTCACCGGATCCCTGGGATTCTCCAGCGTGCCCATGAAGCATTGGCGCATCCCACCCTGAAGATAATCCTCTATGCTCGCAGAATGGTCGCGCGCGGCGGAACATTCCCCGATCACCGCAACGTCATCGCCCAGCCCGCCGAATATCGCTCTCAGCACATCCCCGCCGCCCTGATAACGCATTGGGTCAAAGAAACTGTCATTCCAGTCGATCGGCGTAACGCCCTTGGGACGCTTGTCTGAAGCATCATTCTTGTGCGCCCAGCGCACCAGCTCCTCTGCGGTGATGACGCTCTGGTTCTGTTCCTGATATATCCCATCCTTGCCCGGTTCACCCGGCGTAGCATAGCCATCCGCCGGTATGCCCACCTTGAAATAATGCGGCACGGCATCGCAACGGAAGCCGTCTACGCCCTGCTCCTGCCAGTGCGCCATCACCTTGCGTAATTCTTCCTGCACGATGGGGTTCTGGAGGTTAAGGTCGGGCATGTTCTCGGCGAAGCTGTGCAGGTAGAATTGCTGGCGCGACTCGTTCCATTTCCACGCCCTGCCGTCGCCGCCCTGCATGGGCGTCACGGTCGGCCAGTTGTTGGGGAAACGCGACTCCGGCGGCCCCTCGCCCGGCGCAGGATCGGCCCAGATGTAAAAATCCTTGTATTTCTCATAATCATCGCCGCTCTGCGGATCGGCGCTCGCCTGAAACCACGGATGCTCCTGTGCGGTATGGTTGAACACCATGTCGAAGATGACCTTGATGCCCTTCGCATGGAGTTTATCGATCATCTCCTTGCAATCCGCATCCGTACCGAAGGTTTCTTCCACATGGTAATAGTTGCTGGGATTATACCCCATGCCGAAGGTCATCGGCGACTTGAAAAACGGCGAGAACCACACGGCATCAACGCCGAGATCCGCGATATAATCCACCTTGTCGATGATGCCGCGCAGCGTACCATAGCCGCCCTGAGGCGCGTTGAAGCTCAGCGGATAGATCTGGTAGATCAGCGCGTTCTGCCACCATGGGCGGGAAGGATTGGAAGAAGAGTCAGTCATAGAGCCTGTGTTTATATGTTTCTGTCTTGGTATTTATGTGACGAACGCGGATTACATCGCCCTGGCCGTTTCTTTGCCCGGTGCGCCTAACGGCGTCCATTTCATGTTGAATTCCCCTGCCGCCTGCCGGAGTACCTTCTTGGCCTCCTCGGCTTCCAGCCCATGCTTCTTTACGGGCGGGACGTATATGATCCGGGCGTTGCTTCCCAGTTCTACACCGTCCACATACTTCTCCTGACCGCCGGATGGCATGAGCACCTTCATCTCTCCCGGCTTGCGATGGAGCAGCGTGGCCAGTGTGTTTGCGTCTATGTTCATGGGGCGCTGGAGATCGCGGTTCACGGCGATGATCAACGAGCCAGCATCGGCATCCCCGGCCTCTCCACGGAACTGGCGGCGTATCAGAACGATATTCTCGTCGAGCGCATCCTGCCCCGTCGCCGTGGGCAGCACCTGCTTGGTCATATGCGGCGTGACCGGCAAGCGCTGTTTTACCTGATTGATCTCGGCGATGAACTCGCGGATGTCTACGCTCTTGCCTTCCTGCGCCAATGCACGCAGTTGCCCGGACCAGTCAGGAAGGGAATTCTCGAACACGGTAAGGCGCGAACGCAGCCCGCGTTCGTATCCCATCGGCATGAACACGCCGTTGGAACCCAGCGCCGCGATGGCATAATCACGCGCCAGCGCCTTCGCTGCCAATACGGGATCGTCGTATTTCAGTGCGACGCGCTCCATGTCATGCGACTCAGGAAAACCGAGCGGGCCATGGCGGGCTATCTTGTACAGAAGCTCCTGCTCATCCGTGTGCCAGTCCTTATCGCGCTCACCTTTTTGCAAGACCCTGACATGCCCCGGCTGATCCCACCACCAATGGGCGCTGGAGGTCGCAAAATCAAATCCGGGAGTGAATACGCCTTTTTTCCCATCATGTCCCGCCTCCACAAGATGCGCGGATTTGTCTATTCCCCCCACCACCTCGGCGAGGAAGGTGAGTTCCTTCCCATTCCGGCCAGCGGCATATTCCCTGCTGGAATCAATGATCTCTCCCCACATCTTGCCGGGTATCTGGTAGGCAGCATCGCAACGGAACCCGTCAAAACCAAGGTCGATATAGGACTTTATCAGGTCTTTGAAGATCGGCAGGCAGAACTCCCGTACCTCGGGATTACTGAAATTAAATTGCGCCACGTCATCCCAGCGCACCCCGCTCGGCTCCGTGTGATATTCGAGGGAGTCCCATCCGCGATGCGTTTCTTTCTCCCGCACATAACGGCGGAATTTCGGCACTACCGAGGTTCCGTCCGGGTAAGTCACGCGCAACAGGCGCGGCTCATGGACTCCATCATGCTCCACGCTTTCTTCGTAGACGAGCGCCCCTGCCGCACCCAGATCGACGCGCACGGTGTTGACGGTATCCGAGGGGTCTTTGCTTGATGTGAATTGCTCGGGAGTTGCCGTCGATACGATGCGGTAAAATTCTGCGAGTGCCTCGGTTTCGGCGCTTACCAGAGGATGATCCAGTGCCAGATGATTCAGCACGAGATCGGCCATGACCTTCATGCCCTGATCGTGCGAATGCTCCAGAAACCGCCCGATGGCAGCGCTGTCTGCTTCACGGATCGTGGTCAGCGCCTGTGGAGCAACGCCGTCCGCCGCCTCGGCCTTGGCCAGCGCGAGGCGCTCGTCGTTCGGGACTGGCTGCCCCAATATTTCTGCCTCGCTGAACGCCGCATCGAGCATCGTATGGTCCGATACCGAGTACAGGCTACCCTTGAGGCCCGAAGCATTTGCCTCCTGACAGGTCAGGTGGAATGGGTTCACCCATATCCAGTCAAACTGCATCTGCTTCGCCTCATCGACGAAGTAGTTCCAATTACGAACCTTTCCCGCAAGGCGCGGAAAGATCTCATAAATACGCGGATACGAGGTCAGGGATTGTTGTGCGGAGTCCATGCCTATCCAGAGGGTTGTTCGGTTACGGCTTATACCTTAGGGAGCAAATGTTAATGATATGTTACAAAACCATGCCGCAGCGCAGCAAATCGTAACAAAATCTTAGAACAGATGCAGCTGAATGATGTCGTTGATGGTGGTGAAGAGCATCAGGGCGACGACGAAGGTGAGGCCTACGCGGAAGCCGTATTCCTGGAATTTCTCGCCCGCCGGGCGGCCGCGCACGGCCTCGATGAGGTAATACATCAGGTGGCCGCCATCCAGCAGCGGGATGGGGAACAGGTTGATGAGCCCCAGATTCACCGACAGCACCGCCATGAACCACAGCACCGTGTCGAAGCCCTGCTCCGCCGACTGGCCGGAATATTTGGCGATGCGGATGACGCCGCCCAGATCCTCCGTGCCGCGATGGCCGGTGACCATCTGCCCCATGGCGGTGAGCGTGTTGAGCGACATGCGCCAGGTATCGCCGACCGCCGCCACGGAGGCATCCGCCAGACCCAGTTGCTCGTATATCACCCGGGTGGAGGAGATGCCGAGCAGTCCCACTTTCACCTTATTGCCGAACACGTCCTCGGTCTCGCGCAGGCCGGGGGTGATGGTCAGGTGCAGTTCCGTGTCGCCGCGCAGCAGCGTTACGTCGAGCGGGATATTCGGGTTGATGCTGACGACCTTCTGCAGATCGCCGAAATAACGCACATGCTGGCCGTCGATCTCGGTGATGAGATCGCCCACCTGAAGCCCCGCGCTCGCCGCCGGACTGTCGGGCGCGACCTCGCCTACTTCCGCCGGCGTGCGCGGGTAGCCGAAGAACATGAAGAAGCCGATGAACACCAGAATGGCGAACAGAAAATTGATTCCCGGCCCCGCCGACACGATCGCCGCTTTCTGCCACAGCGGCTTGTAATGGAACGCGACCTTGCGCTCGGCCTCGAGCATCTGGTCGAGCTTGCCCTTGTCGGGAGAGCTGGAGGGGTCGGCATCGCCGAACATCTTCACATAGCCGCCCAGCGGGAAGGCGCTGATCTTCCAGCGCGTGCCGGTGCGGTCGTTCCAGCCCTTGAGCTCCGGCCCGAAGCCGATGGAGAAGGCTTCCACCCTCACCCCGCACAGCCGCGCGACAAGGTAATGGCCGAACTCGTGCACGAACACGATCACCGAGATCACGCCGATAAATGACAGCGCGTACAGCAGCACGTTATTGAGGGTATCCATCATGCGCGCATTGTATCAGAAATGGCTGACGCCGCCAAGCGCGCCGCACGGTCGCATTCCACCACCGCCGCGATGTCGGACAGCGGATGGATGGCCGTGGCATCCAGTGTCTGCTCCACCACCCGCGCGATGTCGAGGAAGCCGATCTTCCCATCCAGAAAACGCTGCACCGCCACTTCGTTGGCCGCATTGAGCACGGTGGGCGCCGCCCCACCCTGCCGCAGCGCCTCACGCGCCAGCCGCAGCGCCGGGAAGCGCACGGCGTCCGGTTCCTCGAAATGCAACGTGCCGATACGGGCGAGATCGAGCCGCGCCGCCGGGGTCGCGATGCGCTCCGGCCATGCCAGCGCATAGGCGATGGGCGTGCACATGTTGGGCGTGCCCATCTGCGCCAGCACCGAACCGTCCACATAGGCCACCATGCTATGCACGATGGATTCGGGATGCACCAGTATCTCGATCTGTTTTTCCTTCACCGGGAACAGGTAGAAGGCCTCGATCAGCTCCAGCCCTTTGTTCATCATGGTGGCGGAGTCGATGGAAATCTTTGCGCCCATGCTCCAGTTGGGATGGTTCACCGCCTGCGCGGGCGTGACGTTACGCATCTGCTCGCGCGTGTAATGCCGGAACGGCCCGCCGGATGCGGTAAGAATAATTTTCTCTACCCCTTCGGGATGCTCGAAATCAAACACCTGAAATATCGCGCTGTGCTCGGAATCCACCGGCAGCAGCGTCGCGTTGTGCTTCTGTATCTCGCCGAGGAATAACTCACCCGCGCAGACCAGACACTCTTTGTTGGCGAGCGCCACCGTCGCGCCGCGCCGCACGGCTTCCAGCGTCGGCGCGAGTCCTGCCGCGCCCACGATACCTGCCACCACGAGGTCGGACGGCATCGCCGCGGCTTCCTGCAATGCCTTGTCCCCTGCCGCCGCTTCAATGCCGGAACCGGCGAGCGCATCGCGCAATTCCGCATAGAGCGTTTCGTCACCCACCACCGCGCGCTTCGCACGCAGGCGCTTTGCCTGATCCGCCAGCAGCGCGACGTTGCGGTGCGCGGTGAGCGCAACCACCTCGAACGCATCCGCATGTTGCTCCAGCAGCTTCACGGTGCTCTGGCCGATGGAGCCGGTCGTCCCCAGCACCGTCACCTTTTTGGGCGCGATGCCGGGCAACGGGAGTGCGGATAAGGCGGTTGCGGTCACCATACCAGCAGCGCGCCGCCATGCTTGGTCATGGCGATCAGCACCAGCGGTGCGACCGTGACGATGCCGTCCACACGATCCAGCAGGCCACCGTGGCCGGGGATGAGGCTGCCACTGTCCTTCACGTTGAACATGCGCTTTATCTTGGATTCCAGCAGGTCGCCCAGCTGCGCGACGACGGCCATTCCGGCACTTACCCCAGCCCATACGATCATGCTCATGCCACCCAGATACGGCGCAAATACCGCCCCCGCAATCGCTGCAAGCACCATGCCACCCAGCAGCCCGGACCAGGTCTTGCTGGGACTGATGGAGGGCGCGAGTTTCGGCCCGCCGAGAGTCTTTCCCGCCGCATAGCCACCGATATCCGTCGCCCATACGGCAGCAAACAGCCAGAACACCAGCGTCATACCCTGCGGAAAATAATTACGCAGCAGCAGCAACGATGCGATGGGTAACACGACGTAGACCATGCCCAGCACCGGCCAGACGGGTGAATGCTTGCGCGCCAGCGCCAGCCCGTACAACACGAACGCACCGAACGCGAATATCGTGAACGCATCCGCCAGATCGCCATAGGCCACCAGCGCCACGACCGTCAAGGTGACGAATGACGTCGGCAGCAGATCGGGCACGGCGGTCATCTTGCACCATTCATGGATCATCAGGGTGGCGGCCAACAGCATGAGTATATCGAACGCCACGCCCCCCAGATACACCGCGCCCAGCACCAGCGGCCCCAGCACCAGCGCGGAGAGGACGCGTAAACGAAGATTGCTAAGCTGCGGCTTCGCCTGCGGCGTGTTCACGGATCGAGCCATAACGGCGCTCCCTTTGCTGATATTCCTGTAACGCGTAGGTGAAATGCGCCGAAGTGAAATCCGGCCACAGCGTGTCCGTGAAATACAGCTCTGTATACGCCATCTGCCAGAGCAGGAAATTGCTGATACGCTGCTCCCCGCCGGTGCGGATGAGCAGGTCGGGATCGGGGATGTCAGCGGTGTAGAGTGCGTCGTGAATGGTGGCTTCGGTGATCTGTTCCGGCGCGATCTCGCCATTCCGCACCCGCTCCGCCAGCTGACGCACCGCGCCACCGATCTCCTGCCGCCCGCCGTAACTCAGCGCGACGTTGAGATGCAGCCGCGTATTACCGCGCGTGAGCGCCTCGGCCTCCTCTATCTTCTGCGCGATGGTAGCGCCCAGCCGCGAGCGGTCGCCGATGATACGCAGACACACGCCCTCACGGTGGAGATCCTTCACCTGCTCACCCAGATAGAACGAAAGCAACTGCATCAGCTCCGACACTTCCGTATCAGGACGCTTCCAATTCTCCGAAGAGAAGGCGTAGATGGTGAGGTACGGAATATTGCGCGACGCGCAGAAACGTATGGCTTCCTTCGCGGCCTCCGCGCCACGGCGGTGGCCGGCGATGCGCGGCAGCCCGCGTGCGCGCGCCCAGCGGCCGTTGCCGTCCATGATGATCGCCACATGGCGGGGCAGCGGGACATTCTCGACGTCGGTGATAGAGGTCGGAGCAGGCATCGCGTTATACGTGCAGGATTTCTTTTTCCTTGGACGCCAGCAGCGCATCGACCTTTTTCACCACCTCATCGGTCGCCTTCTGTACTTCCTCGCCGGAACGGCGATGGTCGTCCTCGGTGATCTTTCCGTCCTTCTCCAGCTTCTTGAGCGTGTCCATGCCATCGCGGCGTACGTTACGCACCGATATCTTGGCGTCCTCCGCGTATTTATGCGCGACCTTCACCAGCTCCTTGCGGCGCTCCTCGGACAGCTCCGGCAACGGCAGGCGGATGACGTTACCCTCGGTCTGCGGATTCAAGCCCAGGCCCGCGTTGGCGATCGCCTTCTCCACGGACTTCACCTGACTCTGATCCCATACCTGCACGGTGATCATACGCGATTCCGGCGTGCTGATGGACGCCACCTGCTTGAGCGGCATCATGCTGCCATAGACTTCCACCTGCAGGTGATCGACCAGACCGGTCGAGGCGCGGCCCGTGCGAAGCCCGGAAAATTCCTGCGTGAGCGACGCAAGCGCGCCTTCCATGCGACGGCGGATATCCGCTATGTTGAATGCACTCACATCATCCTCCCTTATTCGATAATGGTATAGGTTCCCTTGCCGCGCAGCGCGTCGGCGAATGCGCCCTTGGTATGGATCGACATCACCAGGATCGGGATGTCATTCTCGCGCGCCAGCGCGATCGCGGCAGCGTCCATCACTTTCAGATCCTTGGTCAGCACGTCCTTGTAGGACAGCTTGTCGAAACGCTTGGCGCGGGGATTTTTCTTGGGGTCGGCGGTATAGACGCCGTCCACCTGCGTACCCTTGAACATGGCATCGCAGCGCATCTCCACCGCACGCAGCGCCGCCGCAGTATCGGTGGTGAAGAACGGGTTGCCCGTGCCCGCCGCAAATATCACGATGCGCCCGCGCTCCATGTGGCGGATGGCGCGGCGGCGGATGTAGGGTTCGGCGACCTCGGTCATGGTGATGGCCGAGAGCACGCGGGTATCGAGCCCCATGCCCTCCAGCACGTTCTGGATGGCCAGCGCGTTCAGTACTGTGGCCAGCATGCCCATGTAATCGGCACTGGCGCGCTCCATGCCCTGCGCCGCGCCCGCGATGCCACGGAATATGTTGCCGCCGCCCACCACGAGGCACAGCTCCACGCCCAGATCGCGCACGCTCTTGATTTCTTCGCAGATGCGCCGCAACGTGGCGAGATCCTGACCATATTGCTGGTCGCCCATCAGCGCCTCGCCGGAAATTTTCAGCAGCACGCGTTTGTATCGGCTTTGCGCCTTCCGCGCCACTTTGAGCGATGCTTTTGCAGCCATGCGAACACGTCCTTTATACCGTTTTGCAATCACTCTGCGAGTGCCTGCGTTACACCGCACGCTCCAATGCACTACAGAGAATTCGTACATCGGATTCTATGGGGTTTGGCCAGAAAAAAGGGCCCGGAATCTCCGGGCCCTTTATACACAAAATTGGTGGAAGTGTAAGTAAAAACTACGCCCGCGCTACCTTGGCAACCTCGGCGGCGAAGTCTTCTTCCTTCTTCTCGATGCCTTCACCCAGCACGAAGTACGCGTAGCCCGAAAGGGTCACCGGCTTGCCGATCTCCTTCGCGGCTTCCGCCACGACATCCTTCACCTTGGTCTTGCCGTCGATAACGAACAGCTGTTCCAGTAGCACTACCTGTTCGTAGTACTTGCGGATACGGCCTTCGACCATCTTCTCAGCCACGTCAGCGGGCTTGCCCGACGCCATCGCCTGTTCCTTCAGCACCTGACGCTCGCGCTCCAGATTTCCGGCATCCACGCCCTCAACAGTGAGCGACTCGGGCTTCGCCGCAGCGATATGCATCGCGATCTGGCGGCCCAACGCCTTCAGCTTTTCTTTGTCGCCTTCGGACTCCAGCGCCACCAATACGGCGATCTTGCCGAGGCCGGGAGCGATCACGCTATGCACATAGTCCGCGACAACGCCCTTCGATACCGACAGGCCAACCGAGCGGCGCAAACCGAGATTCTCGCCGATGACGCCCACCATGTGCGCGACCTCGTCGGCCACGTTACGGCTGCTGCCCGGATACGGAGCGGCCTTCAGCTTCTCGAAATCGCCGTCCACCTTCAATGCCGCCTGCGCGATGCTCTTCGCGATCTGCTGGAACTGATCGTTGCGCGCCACGAAATCGGTTTCGGAATTTACTTCCACGATGGCCGCCTTGCTGCCATCGCTCGCAACCGCGACCAGACCTTCTGCCGCGACGCGGCCCGCCTTCTTGGCCGCAGCCGCGAGGCCCTTGGTACGCAGCCAGTCGACCGCCGCATCCATATCGCCCTTGGTTTCGTTAAGCGCCGCTTTGCAATCCATCATGCCCGCGCCGGTCTTCTCGCGCAGGTCTTTAATCAGTGCCGGGGTAATCGCCGTCATGGGTGTTCTCCTATCGTGTTGTCATTGCCATCCCGGCGCAGGCCGGGATCTCATCTGTCCATATACGATGTGGATATATAAGATCCCGGCCTGC
>JADZBT010000163.1 GCA_020851915.1 Alphaproteobacteria bacterium
AAAAAGGATTGGATCTGTCGGTCACGTTCGCCGTTCCTCCGGCGGCGTCCGAGCGTGATCGGCTCACCGCGTTCGCCATGAATGATGACTCCATCGTGCGCCTCTGTCTGCGCGAGGCGGAAGGCGGCATCACGCCCGTGTTCGAGCGCAGCGCCGTGGAACAGCGTTGTGGCAACACCTATGTCGAGATCCCGCCGGGCGCATTCCTGCAGGCCACGGAGACCGCAGTGCATGCCATCACCGGCATCCTTCTGCAGGCGCTGGAAGGATACAGGAGCGTGGCGGATATTTACAGCGGTCTGGGCACATACAGCCTTCCGCTGGCAGAGGCAGGATGCAGGGTGAGCGCCTTCGAAGGCAATGCCGGCATGGTCGCGGCGCTGCATAATGCGGCGTGGCAGCAGGGGCTGGAAGCGCAGGTCACCGCCATGACGCGTGATCTCTTCCGCGATCCGCTTCCGGCACGCGCGCTGTCTGCGTTCGATGCTGTGGTCATCAATCCACCGCGCAATGGTGCAGGGCCGCAGGCCGCGCAGCTGGCTGAGAGCAGAGTGCCGGTCATCGTGATGGTGTCCTGCAACCCGGCGACGTTTGCGCGCGACGCGGCGATGTTGAAGAAAGGCGGCTATATATTGGCGGAAGCCACGCCCATCGACCAATTCTTGTGGAGCGCGCATCTGGAGCTGGTGGCGGTGTTCAAAAAATAACTGCCATCCTGCGCTTTCGCGTAGGATGGCACGTTTCTCAAGCCTTGTCGGGATGCGCTTCCTTGTTGCGGAGCTTGGCGAGGCCCTCGCCTACGCTCTTCAGCGCCGGGCTGCAATCATTGCGCGGGATGATCACTTCGACGAGATACATCTCGTTTTTATTCTTTGCGATCTCTACCAGTGTATCGTCCAGTTCTCCGAGCGTTTTCACGCGTACGGATCTGCCGTAGCGCATCAACTCGGTGACCTTGGTGTAATCCCACATATTGATAATGTTGAAGGAGCCGTCGAGGATGTAACGCTGCGTGCCGTAGCCGTCGTTATTGAGCACGAATACCACCGGGGCCAGCTTGTATTTCGCGGCGACGGATACTTCCATACCGGTCATCTGGAATGCGCCGTCACCGACGATGGCGAATACGCGACCGCTATCCTGCGGGTTGCTCTCGGCGATCGCGCCGATGGCGCCCGGCACGGCGAAGCCCATGGAGAGGTAGTATGCATCGGCAAGGAAATTGCGGCGCTTGGAGGTGCGTACGCGCATCGCGCCGAACACGGCGTCGCCCGTATCGCAGACCAGCGTGCTGCCTTCTTCCATGCGATGCTCCAGCGTATTGAAGAACTTCTCGATGGTGATTTCCTTGCCGCGATTCTCTTTCGCGAGCGGCTTGATCTCCGGGGCGGGGCAGGGATTCTTGAATGCGCCGCGATCGGCAATGGCGCCGGATTCCAGACGCTCTACGACATCCTGAAGCTGGATCTTCTCGTAACCGTGAAATCCTACACGCGCTTCCTCGGTGGTGATGAGGATCGAACGCTTGGTCTTGATCTGCGCGGTATTGATGCCCAGAAACATGTCGGTGATGAAGGTTCCCAGCATGATGACGCAATCGCTGTTGTCGATGTATTCGCGGCAGGCCTGCTCCGAGAAGGCGCCGCTGTAGACGCCGATATAGAGCGGGTGCGTCTCGCGCACGACGCTCTTGCTGAGCAGGTCGGCGGCGATGGGCAAGTTGAACTTCTCGGCGATGCGGATGACGTTGTCGGTGAGATTGTGGCGGTGTAACTCGATGCCAGCCAAGATCACCGGCTGCTTGGCCTTATTGATGAATTCGACGGCTTCTTCGATGCAGGCGTCCAGCGCCTCCTGATCGCGCACGATGGGCGATAACTTCGACCGGTTCGACGGCGGCGTGATGGGCATATCGACCACGTCGAACGGCACTTCGATGTAGCCGGGGCGGCATTCGCGCTTCATGGTTTCCACTACGCGCACGATCTCATCAGCGGCGGTGGCGGGGTCGAGCAGCACGGCGTTCGCGCAGGTAACCTCTTCGTAGATGTGCCGCTGCGTATCGAAGGTACGCACCTTGTGGTGAATAAGCGCATCCTCATTCTGTTCGCGATCCTTGGGCGATGGGCCGCCGGAAATGACGAGCACGGGGCTTTTCTCGGCGTAGGCGCAGGCGATGGAATTCAGCATGTTGAGCCCGCCCACGCAGTAGGTGACGATTGCCACGCCCATGCCGTTGACGCGTGCGTAGGCATCGGCGGCGAAGCCTACCGACGGCTCGTGCGTCATGGTGATGAGCTTCATCTTTGAGCGTTCCAGCCAACGGAAAGTGGGCAGCGCGAAATCGCCAGGAATACCGAATGCGGTCTTGATGCCGCATTGAGAGTGGAGGTAGTCGAACAGAAATTCGCCGACGGTCTGCGCGCTCTTGGTCATGGTCATTCTCCCGTGTTATTTTGAGCCTCTGGTAGAGGGATTGCCTTTGCTTGTCAAGCCGTGCGACGTTTGGCGGATTTCTGCGCTTTTTTGCGGGATACCCCCGCCGGAAGCCCCAATTCCTGCTGTTCCAGCCCGGTGATCTCGTCGCGGATGCGGGCGGCTTCCTCGAATTCCAGATTGGCGGCGGCGGAGAGCATCTTTTCGCGCAGATGCTCGATATGCTTATGCAGGTTCTGACCGACGAAGCCGGGGGCGGATTCTTCGGCCATAGCGTATTGCGGGGCCGCCTCGGTAGACGCGCGTTCGGCCACGGCCTTGCGGATAGAGGTGGGGGTGATGCCATGCTTCGCGTTGTATTCCTGCTGGATGGTGCGGCGGCGGTCGGTTTCCTCCAGGGCGCGGGTGAGTGAGCCGGTCATGGTATCCGCATAGAGCAGCACGCGGCCATCCACGTGGCGCGCCGCGCGGCCGATGGTCTGGATAAGCGAGGTCTGCGAACGCAGGAACCCCTCCTTGTCGGCGTCGAGGATGGCCACCAGTGCACACTCGGGGATATCCAGTCCTTCGCGCAGCAGGTTGATGCCCACCAGTATGTCGAACACGCCTGCGCGCAGGTCGCGGATGATCTCGATGCGCTCCAGCGTGTCGATGTCGGAATGCAGATACCGCACCCGAAGGCCGCTATCCGTCATATATTCAGTAAGGTTCTCGGCCATTTTCTTGGTGAGCGTGGTGACCAGTACGCGCCCGCCTTTATGTACGGTCAGGCGGCATTCGGCGAGCAGGTCATCCACCTGCGTGGCGATGGGACGCACTTCGCAGACGGGATCCACCAGTCCGGTCGGGCGGATGATCTGCTCGATGAATGCGCCGTCGGTGCGTTCCATCTCGAACGGGCCGGGAGTGGCGGAAACGAACAGCGTCTGCGGGCGCATATCGTCCCACTCCTCGAATTTCAGCGGGCGGTTGTCGAGCGCGGAGGGTAGGCGGAAGCCGTATTCCACCAGCGTGGTCTTGCGTGCGCGGTCGCCGTTCCACATGCCGCCGATCTGCGGCACGGAGACGTGGCTTTCATCGATGATGAGCAGGGCGTCGTCCGGCAGATATTCGAACAGCGTCGGCGGCGGCTCGCCCGCCTTGCGACCGGAGAGATAGCGCGAGTAATTCTCGATACCCTTGCACATGCCAGTCTCTCGGATCATTTCGAGGTCGAAGGTCGTGCGCTGCTCCAGCCGCTGCGCTTCGAGCAGTTTGCCGGCTTTTTCCAGCAACGGGAGGCGTTCTTTCAACTCCGCCTTGATCTGATCAACGGCTTGCAGCAGCGTCGGGCGCGGCGTGACGTAATGGCTGTTGGCAAAGACGGTGACCTTGTCGAGTGTCGCGGTCTTCTCGCCGGTGAGCGGGTCGAATTCGGTGATGGACTCGATCTCGTCGCCGAACAGTGCGATGCGCCAGGCGCGATCCTCGTAATGCGCGGGAAAGATGTCGATGGTATCGCCGCGCACACGGAAACTTCCGCGCTCAAAGGCGATGTCATTACGCTCGTGCTGCAATTCCACCAGCCGTTTGAGCAGGTCGCGCTGGTCGATGCGTTCCCCTGTGGTGAGCGGAATGGTCATCTCAGCGTAGGTTTCCACAGAGCCGATGCCGTAGATGCACGATACCGACGTCACCACGATGACGTCGCGGCGCTCCAGCAGCGCGCGCGTGGCGGAATGGCGCATGCGGTCGATCTGCTCGTTGATGGAAGAGTCCTTTTCGATATAGACGTCGCTGGAGGGGATATAGGCTTCCGGCTGGTAATAATCGTAATAGGAAACGAAGTATTCCACCGCGTTATGCGGGAAAAACGCCTTCATTTCCGTATAGAGTTGCGCGGCCAGTGTTTTGTTATGAGCCATGATGAGCGTGGGCCTACGGGTGCGCGAGATGACCTCGGCCATGGTGAAGGTCTTGCCCGATCCGGTTACGCCCAGCAGCACCTGCTCACGTGCACCGTTATCCAGCCCGTGGACCAGCGCCTCTATGGCCTCGGGCTGATCGCCTGCGGGAGAAAAATCCGAAACGAGCGTGAAAGGGCGGGTGTCCATGACGCCAAGATATATAGCACTTGCCGCAGAAAACCTAGTGCCTAATGGGTCTTATGCGTGCTCAGCACATGCATCAGGTTGATGATGGCGGGGCCCATCAGCACGAGCACGAAGGCGGGCATCATCAGCAGCATGAGCGGGATGGTGATCAGCGCGGGCAGGCGGTTCGCCTTGTTCTCAGCGATCATCAGGCGGGTATTGCGGTAATCCTCGGAAAGCACGCGAAGCGTTTCTGTCAGGCTGGTTCCGAAGCGTTCGGATTGCAGCAGGGCTCCCACCAGTGCCTTGAACGGCAGAAGATCCGTGCGCGCCGCCAGATTCTGCAGCGCACGCTGGCGATCATTAAGCAGCGTCAGCTCCATGCGGGTCTTGTTGAGTTCTTTGCATATCTCCGGATGTGCGCGATCAAGCTCTTTACACACACGGCTGAGGGCGGCATCCAGCGCCAGACCCGCTTCCACGCAGACCAGAATCAGGTCGAGCGCATCGGGGAACGAGCGGGTGAGTATTTTCTGGCGCTTGTCCTTCTTGTTCTTGAGGTACAGATCCACCCCGAAAAAGCCGCCCAGCAGTACGAACATGGTTACCAGCACCGAGAGGCCCTTGATAAGGCCGGTGGCCTCGCTCAACAGGGGGAAGAGGATGAATGGCAGGGACAATAGCCCACCAAACTTCTTCAGGAACACGTAATAGATGGGGGCGGAGGGAGATGAGATGCCGGACTGGGCGAATTTCATCCCGATGATTTCCTGCTCCTGCACCATATCCACGCCGACCATCCCGAGAATGCTCTCAAGAAGTTCAGCGAGTGCAGATTTTTCCTCCGTCAGATCGCGGAATCCTGCGTATGCTTCCGCAATTTCTTCCTCTTCTCCTGCCTCTTTTTTCTTTTGCGCCGCGATTTTCTTCAGCCTATCACCCACCGTGATCTTCTGGCCGGCCTGCATCACGGCCATGCCGACGGTGAATATCAACACCATCGTCAGTAATGCCATTATGCTGGAGCCGCTTAGAAAATCCATTGGCTTAGGCCCTCGCGTTAAATATCGATCTTGATCATTTTACCCACGATCCACACAGCAAGCAGCACCATGGATATGGCAATACCCAGAATGAATTTACCGGGCAATGTATGGAACAGCGGAATCAGGTATCCGGGGCTTACCAGATGCAACACTGCCACCAGCAACGGCGGCAGGGAGCCAAGGATATACGCGGTCATGCGGCCTTCCGAGGTCAGCGCGCGTATCTTGAGGCGCATCTGTTTGCGTTTGCGTAGGATGTTCGACAGGTTGCTCAATACTTCAGCAAGGTTACCGCCGGTTTCCTGCTGCACGCCAAGGATCACCACGAAGAAGCTCACGTCGGGCTGGTCGATGCGATTGGAGAGGCGGATCAGTGCCTCCGTCTGGCTGCGTCCGTAGGCGATCTCGTCCACCACTTGCCGGAATTCGGTGCTGATGGGCGGCTCGGTATTCTCTGCGATCATACGCAGCGCTGCATTGAGCGGGTGACCGGAGCGCACGCTGCGAACGATCATGTCTACGGCATCGGGGAAGCGATCAATGAACATGTCGTTGCGCTTCTCTATCCGGCGGTGGAGGTATTTGCGCGACAGCATGATCGCAAGGGGAATGTCTACGATTATCGAGCCCGTCCCTGCTTCGAAGAACAGATTGAAGACGAACATCAGCGCGCCGGTGAGTACGAGTACTCCAAGCAGATACTTGCCGAATCCATGCTGTAGCCCCGCTTTCACCAGCAGGCTGTAGGTGTTTTCCACGCCCGGTATACGGCGCAGAAGCTGGTATATCGGCTCCATATTGTCGCGCAGGGTGGAGGTCTGGGCATCCTCCAGCGACCGTCCCGCCGCCGCTTCGCTTTCCGTATGGATGCGATCCAGAATCTTCTTTTTGCGTGCGCCGGAGCGATCCGGAAGCAGGCCGGGAAGCAGGTAGAACGCAGCAATGAATATAGCGATGCTTACGGCAGCGGCGACCAGAATGGATTGTTCGGGCATTGCTGGTTACTCCCTCATATCGGGGTACGCTCGACCTTGAGACATGCTTCCATGTCCTTATCGAGATTGTAGTAGCGTGCCATCTCGTAGAAACGCGGGCGTATCATGTGGCACACGAATTCGCCCGTCAGCTTGCCCTGCTCATTCATGGAGCCGGCCTTGAACTCGAACAGAGGCTGGGTGACGATGGTGGAGCCTTCCAGCCCTACGACCTCCTCAATGTGCGTCACGCGCCGCGCGCCGTCATGCATGCGCGACACCTGTACGATCAGATGCAGCGCGCTGGATATTTGCGCGCGCAGTGCCGCAGTAGGCAGGGACATGCCCGCCAGCCCTACAAGATTCTCGATACGCGACAGGCAGTCACGCGGGTTGTTGGAGTGGATGGTGGCCATCGAGCCCTCGTGACCGGTATTCATCGCGGCCAGTACGTCGATCACCTCATCGCCACGGATCTCTCCGAGGATGATGCGGTCAGGACGCATACGCAGCGCGTTCTTCACCAGCTGGCGCTGAGTGATCTCGCCGACGCCTTCCATGTTGGAGGGGCGCGTTTCCAAGCGCAGCACGTGGGGCTGATGCAGTTGCAACTCCGCTGCATCCTCGATGGTGATGACGCGTTCGCCGGGCGAGATGTGCCCGGACAGGGCATTCAACATCGTGGTTTTGCCCGAGCCCGTACCACCGGAGATCAGGATGTTGAGGCGTATCTTGCCGCATATCTCCAGAAATCGGCACATATCCGGCGTCATGGAGCCGTATTTCAGGTAGTCCGTAAGCGGCATTTTGTTCTGCTTGAACTTACGGATCGAGACCAGACTTCCGTCGAGCGCCAGTGGTGGTATGATCGCGTTGAAACGCGATCCGTCCGGCATGCGTGCGTCCACCATCGGACTGGTTTCGTCGACGCGGCGGCCTACCAGAGATACGATCTTCTGGATGATGTTGAGAAGATGCGACTCACTGGTGAAGGTGATGTCCGTGATGCGTATCTTGCCGAATTTTTCGATATACACCCGCGCACAGGTGTTGATCATAATATCCGCCACATCCGGATCGGCCAACAGCGGTTCCAGAGGGCCAAATCCCAGTACCTCGTCGAGGATGTGTTTTTTGAGCAGGTCGTGCTGGGCATCGTTGAGCGGGATATGCACTTCCCCGATCAGCGCGGCGGAGATCTCCGTGATCTTGGTTTTCTTCGCAACGGGAGGAAGTTTTTCCAGGGCCTCGAAATCGATCTTTTCCAGCAGGCTCTCGATGACGAGGCGCTTGGCATTCCGGTAATCTTCCGTTTCTAGGCGCAGATCCATGTAGCGTTCAAGCGGAACGCCTGCGGTCGCAGCCACGACATCGGCGGACGCCGGAGCTTTCTTTCCCTGTGGAGAAGCCGGCGCGGCGGCGGGCGCTGCCGGCGCAGGGCCGGCGGGCGGCGGAGAGGATGGCGCGGCGGGTTGTGCGACAGGAGAAGCCGGTGGGGCCGCCTGTCCTGCGGACGGGATTCCCGCAGAGGGAGGGGCAGGAGGGGAGGGGGGAAGACCGCCAGAGGGAGGTTTTTTACCAAAAGCCATAGGAACTACGACCGCTTGAACAGACCGGACAGGCCGGCCTTCGATTCCTGTGTTCGTGCGGCAGGCTCAGCCATGCCGGGCACGATGACCCTCTCCCCTGTGTGCTTGGTGATCATTCGTGCGGCAAGTTCCCGGAACTGCCGTGCGAGAGGAGAATTGCCGATCTCTGGGATGGTCTTTCCCTGATTCTCCGCTGCCACCACGGTCTTGATGTCGTTTATCAGGTGAAAATCGATGGATTTCTGACAGACGGTTTCGTAGTCCTTGGCGCTCACGGCCTCTTTGAATTTTGCGCCGCTGCGGTTGATGATGATGCGGATGGCATCGTCGTCGATCCCAATGTCGCGCCATGCGCCCAGCAGGCGCGCGGTATGCGTCACCGAGCGCAGCCACAACTGCGCGACCAGCACGCTCTGCGTAGATTCGCTCAATGCGGCGGCCACCCACGTAGACCAGATGTGCGGGAGGTCGATCACAATAAAATCAAATCGTCCGCGCAGCGTAGAAAGCAGATCGCGGATAGTTTCGGGTCGAATGTCCGGCCACAGGCGCAGGTCATTGGGTGCTGCAATGACCTTCATGCGATCCCGCCCGCCATACTCCACCAGCATGCGGTTGACCAGCGTCGCATCGATGGTGCGCTCCGGATGCTCGAATATCTCCTTGATGCCGAAAGGCGAGGTAAGGTCGAGATTGCGGGCGATCATGCCGAACTGGAAATCCATATCGATGACCACCACCGACTTGCCGTAGTCGTAAGCAAGAGAGTAGGCGGTATTGAGTGCAACAGAGCTCGAACCATCCCCAGACGCTGCGCTCATAAAGGTGACTACCGCAGCGCCACCGCTGGACGCCGCGCTGTCGCCGTCATGCAACAGCGCGCTCCGGATGTTGCTGATCTTGACGGGACGCGTGAAATACTCCAGCACGCCTCTCTGACGCAACTCACGGTAAAACCCGACATCATTTATGGTTCCCAGCACGACCACGCGGGAGCTGGGGGAACAGTATTCCGCCAGTGTGTCCAGTTCCGGCAGAACGTCCGCGCCGCGCGAACCGATGTCAATAACGATGTACTGAGGAGGGATGGCACGCGTACTAAGCGCCGTCACTGCGGACGCCGGAGAACCTACAACGATATGCGCGCTGGCATACCCCAGAACGGTCGCCACCTGAACGGCGAACTCATGTTCCGATTCGGTCGCCAGAATTGCAAATACAGGGCTTTGTGAATCCATAGCCGCTCTTCCTGAGTCTTGAATAATGTCCGAGAAGTCTTCTAGCGGATTATACTACACGATTCCAGCCTTAAGAACCACCGGTAGCGAGGTCTTCCTTAAAGTCGGTTATGTCTTCGCTCGGCTTCTGGTATGCGTTGATGGTCTGTATCGCTTTCTCGCCGTCCTGATAATCCATGAGCGGCGGAGACACAATCTGCTGCTTATCGCTGATCATCTGCAACATATTCACCGCAGTAGAGCATCCGAATGTCGGATGATTCAGGTTGTACGGATTGATGTGGTTGGAAATGAACTTACTACGACAATCATGGGCTACCACGCGGTCGTAGATAAGGGTAATGCCCCCGTCCGTTTCCGTGCCGTATTCTACCGGGACAGAAAACTGGGTGGCGACCTCAAGCGCCTTGGCGCAAAGCGGGGCCGTTGCAGAGCAGGAAAGCTGCACGCGGGAAGGTTGATCCTCGTTGAGCCAGCCTGTCAACTCGCTAATGGACTGATCGCTCGTAAGGCTAAGAGAAACACGCTCCGAAGAAACATTAAGCAGGGACTCCGGACTACTGCGATTCTGGTATGCGGAGTCCGGGACAACGCTGCATCCTGCCAATAGCAGGGCAGCGGAGCAGCAATACAAGGCGGTATGTTTTATCATCAGTCTACCATGAACCCAACGGGGCCCTCCAAGCTCGGGTTTTGCGAGAGCACGGTGGCATCGCCGGAAAGCGAACCCAGCGCACCGTAGAAGAATGATTCCATCATGCTCGGTGCTTTGTACTCATCCGTGGGCAGGCGAATCTGATCTCCGGTGCTGGGATCCACCATATATGGAGTCACTGCAACGACCAGCTCGGTTTCCTTGCGTTCGAAGCTCGAATGACGGAATAGCGAACTGAGAACCGGAACCTCCGCGACGCCAGGAGTTTCATTCACCTGAGTGTTCACTGTATCACTGATCAATCCTGCAATCATGAAGCTCTCGCCAGGGGCCAGCTCCACGGTGGTGTTAACCTTGCGTGACGATAATGCGGGGATCTGGAGTCCGTCTACAATGATGGATCCCGTATCGGTAAGCTCGGATACTTCTGGCTGCACCACCAGACGTATGCGGTTGGCCGTGAGCACGAACGGAGTAAATTGGACAGACACGCCGAACTGACGGAACTCGATCGTTACCGTATCGCCCTGTTGTGCCACTGGTACGGGGAATTCTCCACCTGCAAGAAACTCCGCCTTTTCACCGGACATGGCGACCAGATTAGGCTCGGCCAATACCTTGAACAGACCGTCTTGCTCCAAGGCGTCAAGCGTGGCGTCTAAGGAGAAGCTTCCCCTGTCCAGCGCCGCTCCCAGAGTGGAGAAAGGCGTCGTAGTGGCGCTGCCTGCAAGCCCTGATCCCAGCAGCAGGCCAAAGCCGCCGGCGGTACGGGCCGCATCCAGATTGAAGCCCAGCTCTTTCAGAGTGGTGCGCTGTATCTCGCCCACCCTTACGCGCAGCATCACCTGCTGGCCGCTGCGGATTTTGGTAAGATTCAGGATCTGTATGCCGCTGCTGGTGCTCTCGCTACCCGTGGAGGCAATGGCGGCATCCACACCCGTGCCTGCGGCTGCTGTCGTGCCGGAGCCCGATGCGGAAGCCCCGTTGACAAACTGGCTGACGATCTGCACGGCCTTCTGCGCCACGGAGGCATCGCTGACTTCGCCAGTAAGGGCTACGTTATCGTTGACCATCTCCACCTTCAGCTCCTCACCGGGGAAAAAGCCGTTCAGGGCTTTGCGGATGGCAGGAAGATCATAAATGACCGACACCACCATATCCTTAATTACCTTCCCGTTTGGATCGAAGATCCGCAGATTGGTCGTGCCGATGCTTCGGCCAATGACGGAGATGCGCTTTGCGCCATGCACGTACACATCGGCGATGGCTGGATTCGCGACCACCACTTCGTCGGCTGTGTCGGAGAGCATAAGCAATTCCGAACGATTCACCGGCACAGTGAGCGCGGATGACTCAGCCCGCGCAACGCCGACCCCAAACCCAAAGACCGCGACTCCCAGCAATGCCACCGCAATGCCACGCATATAAGTTCTCATGGCTTATCTCCCGAAATCGTTTCCGGTTCCGCTCCTCTTACGACTGTGATTTGAAACGTCACAGGCGCGACCTGAGGAGCGCCCTTATTGAATCCGACACCGCCCATCGAGGTGTCACCCGACAGCAGCGCCCGCTGCGCTGCTTCCGCAGATGCAGCCTGTTCAGGAGTCAGAGGCTGACCATCCGGGTTTACAGGTTTCCCATCCGGCCCAAGCACAAGCGGCACACCTACTTCGCCAGCGCCGCCACTTACGTCAATGCGCTCACCTTTTTCATTCACAGGCCCTTCGCGCGTATAAAGAACGGGGAAATAGCTCGGAGGATTGATGCGGGAAAGATCGTCTTCCGAGGTCGGCGCAGCCACGGGCTCCTTCCCCTCGCTGTAGAGGGAGCGCAGAGACATCGAGAGCTTGCCGCGATCCTGAGCGAGCAGGATGCGCTGAGCATCTTCGCGAGTCGCAGCCAACGTCACGCTGCCGGGAACCGCCGGCTCCGCGCCATCATACGATGCAGCCTTCTGGTCAACCGCAATGACCTTCAGGTCGGCCACCAGCACCTCGGTAATCTGATCCGTCATATCCTTAGATTCGGGGTCGCTGGGGTCGATCGGCCCCATCGACACTTCATGGGTGATGAGCACGTCCACGCGGTCACCGGGATAGATGAAACCCGCTACGCTCGACACCGTATCCACCGCGACGGTCACCGCGCGCA
The DNA here is from genome assembly GCA_020851915.1 of Alphaproteobacteria bacterium. Taxonomy (GTDB): domain Bacteria; phylum Pseudomonadota; class Alphaproteobacteria; order Rickettsiales; family RI-342; genus JADZBT01. The sequence goes on from JADZBT010000163.1 coordinate 12,162, forward strand.
TGCCCTTTTCCAGAGCAGCCGCCAAAAAGCTTGGGTCGCTGGGATTTGCCAGTTTGCTGCGGATGATGGGTTCACCCTTCTGGAATTCACCACGAGTAACCAGACCCATGATGTCGGAATCTCCCTTGCCATCCGTAACGATGAAGTCATCCAGCTTCAGGTGGGTCGGCCATGGCTGGCGATCAACGAAATCCGGCGCCACTTTCGTGCCGATCGGAATGCGGTCACGCGCGACAAGCACGTCTACTTTCGGCACTTCTTCCACCTGGATCTTCGGGACTTCCACGATGATTTTTTCCGGCTCTTTGGGCTTAGAAAAATTCAGCACCATCAGACCCGCGCCCGCAGACATCGCGATAACCAAAAGCAGGATAATCAGCCGCATTCGCGATCCTTCTCAATCCCTAGAGATATAGGTATAAACCACAGAATAATACTACATTTAGTATATCTTAACTCTACACACCATAGTTATTTTTTGGAAAAAGACATCTGTTTTTTGCAACATGTTGCGGTTTTTTCATTTGACTTCGCAACGACTGGTGCATTTTCCTCACTCTCCGCGCCGCGTGGCGGAAAACACCGAGAATTAAGGTGGCATTTCGCAGCAAATCGGGTAAAAGAACACGCCATGACAGACCGCATCCTCATTCTCGATTTTGGCTCTCAGGTAACACAGCTTATCGCGCGACGCGTTCGCGAGGCAGGCGCGTATTGCGAGATACGCCCCTTCAATATCGGCGATGCCGAGATGGAGGCGTTTGGTGCGCGGGGCATCATCTTATCCGGCGGGCCCGCTTCGGTCATCGGGAACGAGGGGCCGAAAATTTCGCGGCGCGTGTTCGAGCTGGGGCTTCCGGTGCTGGGCATCTGCTACGGCGAGCAACTGATGTGCGACCTGCTGGGCGGCGCGGTCGAATCATCCGATCATCGTGAATTCGGGCGTGCCGAAGTGGAAGTCGTGGGCGCGTGCGACCTCTTCGACGGCGTCTGGGCACAGGGCAGCCGCGAGCAGGTCTGGATGAGTCATGGCGATCGGGTGATCCGTATCCCGGAAGGGTTCCGTGTGGTCGCGCGTACCGATTCTGCGCCCTTTGCTGCGATCGCGGATGATGCGCGGCGCTTCTACGGCACGCAGTTCCATATCGAGGTGGCTCATACGCCGCACGGCGCGGCATTGCTCCGGAAATTCGTGCGCGATATCTGCGGGTGTTCGGGCGACTGGACGATGGCGGCGTTTCGTGAGCGCGAGATCGCCCGCATCCGCGAGCAGGTGGGAAAAGACAAGGTGATCTGCGCGGTGAGCGGCGGAGTGGATTCCTCCGTGGTGGCGGCGCTGCTGCATGAGGCGATCGGCGAGCAACTGACGTGCATATTCGTCAATACCGGCGTGCTGCGCCACCGCGAGGCCGAGCAGGTGCAGGACATGTTCCGCAACCATTTCAATATCCCACTCATCTATAAGGACGCGAGCGGACTGTTCCTCGGTAAGCTCGCGGGCGTGGCCGACCCGGAGCAGAAGCGCAAGATCATCGGCGGCACGTTCATCGACGTGTTTGATGAAGAGGCGCATAAGATCAAGGATGTAAAATTCCTCGCGCAGGGCACGCTTTATCCTGACGTCATTGAATCGGTGTCCTTCACGGGGGGGCCCAGCGTCACGATCAAATCGCACCATAATGTCGGTGGATTGCCCGCGCGCATGAAGCTGAAGCTCGTCGAACCCTTACGTGAACTCTTCAAGGACGAGGTGCGCGTGCTTGGCCGCGAGCTCGGCATGACCGACGAGATGGTTGGGCGGCATCCGTTCCCCGGCCCGGGGCTGGCCATCCGCATTCCCGGTGAGATCACGCCGGAGAAGGTGGCGATCCTCCAGAAGGCTGATGCCATCTATATCGAGGAGATCCGCAAGGCAGGGCTGTACGATGCCATCTGGCAAGCTTTCGCGGTGCTGTTGCCGGTGCGTACCGTGGGGGTTATGGGTGATGCGCGCACCTACGAATATGTCTGCGGCCTGCGCGCGGTGACCTCCACCGACGGCATGACGGCGGATTTCTACCCGTTCGATCCGGCGTTCCTGGGGCGCGTGGCGAGCCGTATCGCCAACGAGGTGCGCGGCATCAACCGCGTGGTCTATGATTTTACCAGCAAGCCACCCGGAACCATCGAGTGGGAGTAGGGACATCTTCCATTTGCCAAGCGGTTGGAAAGTGCGTATTTAGTCAGCGGTGTATTCACACAGGAGCGGGGCGTAGATGTCATCGGAATTGATTCGGGAATTGGAAGAAGACCTGCGGGCAGAGAATCTCGCGAAGCTGTGGCGTAAGCATAACCATCTTATCATAGGTGCGGTCGCGGCACTGGTGGTGGGCGTTGGGATTCACTCCGGCTGGTCGCATTACCGGCTGTCACGCGAGCAGGAGAGCGGCGACAGGCTGCTCGCAGCGGTCGATCTGTTCAATGAAAATAAATATGACGTCGCCGGCGACGCCTTCCGCGCGCTGAGCGAGGAGGGAACCTCAGGTTATGCATCGCTGGGGGCGTTCATGCATGCCGAATCGCTGCTCAAGGCGGGCAAGGTGGCAGACGCGATAGCGGCGTACGAAGCACTGGCGCAGGATAGCGGTGCAGACATCGCGGTGCGCGATCTGGCGTCGCTCCAGTCGGTGAGCCTCCGTATGAATGAGAAGAAGGAGGACGGTGTACCGGAAGCACTGGATGCGGCGATGAAATCAGGCCGTCCTTTCGCGTCCAGCGCGAAGGAACTGAAGGCGGTATACCTGATGCAGCATGGCAAATCCGCCGAAGCGGCGATGCTGCTGGCGGAGCTGGTAGCGGATACGAACACGCAGCAGAGCATGAAGGCGCGGGCAGAACAGATGTTGTCCACGCTGACTGCCGATGCACCGGCGGCAGAGGACAAAAAAACAGAGGAGCCGAAATCCGATGACGCGGCTTCGTGATACGGTGGCACTGGCCACGATGATGGGCTCCCTGTTACTGGCGGGGTGCAGCGGCGACGGTTCGGACGATTCAGGCGATGCGCCGTTGCCGGGCAAGCGTATCTCGGTGCTGAGCAGCGCGCATACCATTGCCGCCGATGAGAGCTTGAAAGACATGCAGGTGCGCGTGCCGCAGGGTATACGCAACGCGAGTTGGCCGCAGCATGGCGGCAGCCCTGCGAGCGTGATGCCGTCGCTGGAGGTTGCAGGTGATTTCTCGCATACGACCACGGAACGTGCCGGTAAGGGCAACGGCTGGACGGAAAGCCTGGTGATCTCGCCTATCGTAGCGGCGGGCCGGGTTTATGCTATGGATGCCCATGGCTACCTCTCCGCCCATAAGGCGGAAGACATCAACAAAGTGGACTGGGTAGTATCCCTCACCGGGCAGGATCACGAGGTCATCGGCGGCGGTCTGGCTTACGATGACGGCGCCGTATTCGCCGTAACGGGCGCGGGTACGGTAGTGGCGGTGGATGCCGCGACGGGCGCGGAGAAATGGCGGCGCTCGGTGAACCTGCCGATGCGCGCTAGCCCGCGCGTAGCAGAGGGGCGTGTCTATGTCGTGACGGTGACCAACCAGCTGCTGGCGCTCGACGCCGCCGATGGCCGCATCCTGTGGAAGCATCGCGGCATCAGCGAAGTGGCGGGAATGCTCGGTGCTGCCGTTCCGACAGTGTCTGACAACGTGCTGGTCGTGCCGTATTCGTCCGGAGAAATTTATGGACTCGATGCCGAGAGCGGCCGCGAGATATGGAACGATGCGCTGATACTCACCAACCGCACGACGCCTGCCCTGTCGCTCTCCGACATCGACGGCGACCCCGCGATCGCCGAGGGACGCATTTATGCGTCCGGGCATAGCGGACTGCTGGCGTCGATGGATCTGGGATCCGGGCAGCGTTTCTGGGAGCAACCCATATCGAGCGTGAACACGCCGTGGGTGGCGGGGGAATTCCTGTTCGTGCTCTCATCGGATAACGAGGTGATCTTCCTGCTGAGCCGCGATGGTAGCGTCAAATGGGTGGCGTCGCTGCCGGGAGATAAGGACTCCCCGGTGGTATGGTCGGGGCCGGAGCTGGTGGGGAATCAGTTGGTGCTGACCGCCGAGGACGGCACGCTGCTCGCGCTCAATCCTGCCGATGGCAGCGTCACGGGGCGTCATAGCATACCGAGCAATACTCTGGATGCGCCGGTCGTTGCCGACGGCACGCTGTATTTCGTGACTCGCGGCGGCGATCTCGTCGCGCTGCGGTAAGCGTTATGACCTTCACCGTCGCCATCGTGGGCCGCCCCAATGTGGGGAAATCGACGCTCTTCAATCGCCTCACGGGTAAGAAACACGCGCTGGTCGATGACATGCCGGGCGTCACCCGTGACCGCCGCGAGGGCGCCGCGCATATCGGCGATCTCGGCTTCACCGTCATCGACACCGCTGGACTGGAAGATGCTGCGCCGGAAACGCTTGCAGGGCGCATGCGCGCGCAAACCGAGGCGGCGATAGCGCATGCCGATGTCGTGCTGATGGTCATCGATGGCCGTGCCGGTGTGACGCCCACCGACCGCGTGTTTGCCGGACAGTTGCGCCGCCATAAGGGGCCGGTGGTGCTATTGGTGAATAAGTGCGAAGGCCGCGCGCCGCAATCGACGCTGGCCGAGGCCTATTCGCTGGGGCTGGGCGATCCGATACCGCTTTCCGCCGAGCACGGCGAAGGGTTGGGCGACCTCTATGCCGCGCTGGCTCCCCATGCGAAAGAAATCGTCGAGCCGGACATAGAGGAAGAGATCGACGATACCGATGACGAGAACCTTCTGCTGGAAGGGCTTGAGGAAGAGGAGCCTGAGCCGGAGGCATTGCAGATCGTCATTGTCGGCCGCCCGAATGCAGGAAAATCGACGCTGGTGAATGCGCTGATCGGCGAAGAACGGGTGCTCACCGGGCCGGAAGCAGGCATCACGCGCGATGCCATTGCCATCGAGTGGGAATGGAGAGGCCGCAAGGTACGACTTATCGATACCGCAGGCATCCGCAAACGCGCGAATGTAACGGGCAAGGTCGAGAAGCTCGCGGTCAGCGATGCTCTGCGCGCGGTGCAATACGCGCATGTGGTGATATTGCTGGTCGATGCCGAAGCGCCGCTGGAGAAGCAGGACGCCACCATCGCCGCGCACGTTATCGAGGAAGGGCGCGCGCTGGTGGTGGCGGTGAATAAATGGGATCTCGTGACCGATGGGAAAGCTGTCATGCAGGAGATCCAGCATCGTCTGGAGAACGTGTTG
>JADZBT010000164.1 GCA_020851915.1 Alphaproteobacteria bacterium
CCGCTTCCATTCGGGCGGTATCTTCTGCCACAGGGCTTTCAGTTTTTCCATGTCTTAAGCGACCTCCGTAAACAGGGGGGCCAGCGCGGTCAACACTGCGTCCGTCACGCCCCGGGCGCTTTCTGCCATGGTTTGGGCCGCTTGCGCCAGTGTTTTCTGCATGGCGGGGTCCGCCAGCAGGCGCTCCACGGCTTCCGCCAATGCCTCGGCATCGCTAACCCGAAGGCTGGCTTGCTGCCGCTCCAGCGCCGTGCAGACCTCTGCAAAATTGAACATGGCCGGGCCATAAAGGATGGCGCACCCCAGCCGCGCGGCCTCCAACGGGTTCTGCCCGCCATGGTTGACCAGCGATCCCCCCATGAACGCGATGGGGGAAAGGCGGTAGAACAGCCCCAGCTCACCCATGGTGTCGGCGAGATACAGGTCGGTCGTGGGCAGGATGGGTTCGCGCTTCGAGCGCTGGGCGACATGCAGCGCATAGGCGCGCAGCAGATGCGCCACGGCATCGCCCCGCGCGGCATGGCGCGGCACGAGGATGGTCAGGAGTGTCGGAAATTTCTCTTTCAGATGCCGGTGCACGGCAGCAAGCTGTTCTTCCTCACCCGGATGGGTGCTGGCGGCCAGCCACACCAGGCGCTCGCCGATAGCGGCGCTCAGTTGCACCACTTCCGCATCGTTTGCAGGCAACAATGGTGCATCGCTCTTGAGGTTACCGAGATAGCTGACATTACGCGCGCCTAACTGGGTGAAGCGTGCCACCGCCTCTTCGCTCTGCGGAAACACGAAATGGAACGATTGCAGCAGTGTGCGCGCAAATATAGGAACGCGCCGCCACGCCCGGAACGAGCGTTCCGACATGCGCGCATTGAGCAGCGCAACAGCGCATCCGGTCGCATGGGTTCCGGTGATGAGGTTCGGCCAAAGCTCCGATTCCACCCACAGCGCGACATCCGGCTTCCAGTGCGCGAGGAATCGCCGTACGGCAAACCATGTATCCACCGGCACATACTGATGGAACGCGCGCGCGGACAGGCGCTTCTCCAGCAGCGTGGCGGAAGTGACTGTGCCAGTAGTGACCAGCACGTGAATGTCCGGATAAGCCGCAAGCAACTTCTCCACCAGCGGCAGCACCGAGAGCGATTCTCCGACGCTCGCCGCATGCACCCATACCAGCCGGCCTTCGGATCGCGGGCGCGACGCATATCCCACCCGTTCACGATAGCGCAGCGGGTCTTCCTTCCCACGCTGGCGGCGACGCCAGAGATACAGGTGGATCACCGGTAGGAGCAGGATGGTCAGGATGCGATAGATGGTAAGCAACATGCTGGCAGACCCTCTCACGCGGCAATGGACGCAGGAGTCACGGGTTCTACGCCCACCCGCTCATCGGCTTCGCGAGTGAGCGCATTCAGTGCATCTTCGAGCGCCACGCGGATACGCTCCATGTCGCTTTTATCCGCATCGCCGGGTACGGCGATCGGCACACCGGCAGCGAACACGCCGCGCCCGAACGGAAGCGCAAGGATAAAGCGATCCCAGCTTCCGAGCAACTTCCTGCGCGAATTCGCCACCGCGATAGGAATGATCGGTACGCCGGATTTTTTTGCCACCATCACCGCACCTGCCTGCGCGTGCATGCGCGGCCCCCTCGGGCCATCGGGAGTGATGGCGATGCTCTCGCCGTGCTCCAGCAATTCCAGCATGGCGCGCATCGCACCGCGCGCGCCTTTCGAAGAAGATCCCCGCACCGTATCAAGACCGAAATACCGCATCACTCCTGCAATCAGCGCACCATCACGGTGATGGGAGATCAGCACATGCGCGCGGGTATTGTAGAACGGGAACATCGGCATCAGTAGTAGCCGCCCGTGCCAGAAGGCGACGATGAACGGCTTCTTCTCCTTGAAGAAAGGCTCTATATGCCCGTATCCGATCCGCTCCCAGCGAGTGGTCGCATGCACCAGCCGGATATACCCCGCCACCAGCAGGGCAAGCGCGCTCTGCGTGACGGGAGATCTCAGCAGGCGCTTGATGAGTTTTTTCACGCGGTTTTTTCCTCGTCGTCCTTGAACTGGTGGGAATAGAGCTCGGAATATTCCCCGCCCTTCTCCAGCAGATCCTTGTGACGCCCGGACTCTACCACTTTGCCATGCTTGATGACGTAGATGATATCGGCATTGATGACGGTGGAGAGCCGGTGCGCGATGACCAGCGTGGTACGGCCTTTCTTTAGGCGTTCGAGCGCCTCCTGCACCTGCTGCTCGGAAACGGGATCCAGCGCCGAGGTCGCCTCGTCCAGCAGCAGGATGGGCGCGTTACGCAGCATGGCGCGCGCGATGGCGATGCGCTGCCGCTGCCCGCCGGAAAGATTCACGCCGCCGGCCCCCACGCGCGTATCGTACCCTTGCGGCAGCGTAACGATGAACTCGTGTGCGGCGGCGTCCGTCGCCGCCTTGACAATCTCGCCGTCCGTCGCCAACGCATGACCGTAGCAGATATTGGCGCGCACCGTGTCATCGAACAGTAACGTGTCCTGACTTACCAGCGCGCAGGTTTCGCGCAGAGAGCGTTGCGTCACCTGCGCGATGTCCTGACCGTCGATGGTGATACGTCCCGCGCCGACATCGTAGAAGCGCAGCAGCAGGTTCATTACCGTGCTCTTGCCTCCGCCGGAAGCCCCCACTAATGCCACGGTCTTTCCCGCCGGCACGTCGAGCGTGATGCCGGAGAGTGCCTCGCGTTCGTCGCCGGGATAGCGGAACACCACCTGATCGAAACGGATCTGCCCACCCTGCACCGCGAGTGCTTTCGCATGCTCCGCGTCGCGCACCTGCGACTGGGCGTCGAGCGCCGCGAACACGCGCGCAGCAGCAGCGAGCCCCTCCTGTGTCGTAGTGTTGATGCCCGCCATACTTTTCAGCGGCTTGTATGCCATCAGCATGGCGGTGATAAAGGAGAAGAACGCGCCGGGCGTAGTCTCGCCCTCTATGACCTGCCATCCGCCGTACCATACCACCGCCGCGACCGCGATGCCGCCCAGTGCTTCCATCATGGGCGAGGCAGCGGATTTCACCTTGAACCCCTTGCTGTAGACGCCGAATATGGTTTCCACCATATGCTCAGCGCGGGAGATCTCCTGCGCCTCCGTGCCGTAGGCCTTGATGACCCGCGCGGCACTGAAGGTCTGGTCGAGATGCTGGGTGAACTGGCCCAACTGCTCCTGCGTCTGGTCGGAGAGCTTCCGCATGCGACGGCCCAGCTTCAGGATGGGCAGGATGGCGACCGGGATCAGCACGAAGGCGATGAGCGCCAGCTCCGCGCTCTGGTAGAACATCACCCCCACGAGAAACACCAGTGTGAACGCTTCCTTGGCAAGCCCCGTGAGCAGGTTGGTGAGCGTTTCGCGCATCATGGAGATGTCATTGGTAAAACGCGAGATGAGCTTACCCGATCCCTGATCGTGGAACAGCGCGAGGTCGGCACGAATAAGGTGGCCGTAGAGCCGCAACTGCAAGTCCGAGATGATGCGCTGCCCGAGATGGCGCATGGTGGAGAATTGTCCGTACGACGCCGCGCCCCGCACGATGGAGAGCACGACCACCACGATCGGGATCACCACCAGCATGGTGCGATCCTGTTCGAGGAATATTTTGTCGAGCACGGGCTGCATGATCCATGCGTCGAGCGCGCTGGTCGCCGCCACCGTGATCATGCAACCGACCGCGATGAGCAGTTGTTTCCGGTAGCGCGTCACATGCTCACGCCACAGGCGGCGCATCAGGAAGAAACTGGTTGTCTTGGGGACGGAGGAAATCTTCATGTCTACACCCACGCTCACGCCCCCGCGACCGTCATGCCGTCAATACGCAGCGTCGGCGCATTGGTGGCGTAGTCAAACACGAGGTCGTTCGCCGGAGTCAGATTTTTGAACATATCGAGCAGATGCCCGGCGATGGTGACTTCGCTCACCGGATAGGCCCGTGTGCCGTTCTCGATCCAGAAGCCGGATGCCCCCTGGCTGTAATCGCCGGTCACCATATTCACGCCCATGCCGAATGCCTCCGTCACGTAGAATCCGCTTTGTATATCGCGCATCAATGCCTCCGGCGACGCCTCTCCCGCTTCCATGTAGAAATTGGTCGAGGACGGCGAAGGCGCGGAGGCAAGTCCGCGCGAGGCATGCCCGGTGCTTTCCATTCCGAGCTGGCGCGCGGAGCGCAGGTCGAGCAGCCACCCGGTGAGCACGCCGTTCTCGACGAAGGCGCGCTTCTTCCCGGCGACGCCTTCCGCGTCGACCGGCTTGGAACCGAGGCCGCGCGGAATATACGGATCGTCTATGATGCGGATATGCTTCCCGAATAATTCCGTTCCCATTTTGTCTTTCAGGAAGCTTGTGCCGCGCGCCACGCTCGCGCCGTTAATCGCCCCCGCGAAGCTCGAAAGCAGGCTGCGCGCCACGCGCGGGTCGAAGATCAACGGAACCTGACAGGTGGATACCTTGCGCGGGTTGAGGCGTGCAAGCGCACGTGCAGCCGCTTTTTTGCCCACCGCATCCGGCGATTTCATGTCCCCTGCAAAACGCCGCACGGTATAGTCGTAATCGCGCTCCATACGCGTGCCCTCCCCCGCCAGTACCGATACGGACAGGCTATGCATGCCGCTGCGGTAGCTTCCGGTGAAGCCATTGCTGGCGGCGAGCGTCACGGCGCTGGCGCTGTAGCCCGCCTCCGCGCCCTCGGTGTTGGTGATACCCCGCTCCGCGAGTGCTGCCGCCTCGGCCTGCGCCGCGCGGGCAACCAATGCGTCCTCGGACGGCTCCGCTGCGTCGTATAAATCAAGGGCGGGAATATTCTTCGCCAGCATGCCGGCCTCCGCGATCCCGGCGAAGGGATCCGCAGGGGCCACGCGCGCCATGGCAATCGCGCGCTCCACCATCTCGGACAACGCCGCATCGCTCGTATCCGTGGAAGACGCGATCGCCTGTCGCGTGCCGATGAACACGCGTACACCGATGCCACTCGATTCCGCGCGATTGAGTCCTTCCGATTTTCCCTTGCGCCAGGAGACACCAAGCTCCGTGGACTCCACCATCAGCACGTCGGCGGATTCCGCTCCCGCTTTGCGCGCGCGCGCGAGGACGTCTTGCAGCAGCGTGGCGGTATCATGGGTCATTATCGGGAACTCCGTTGGTTGGGGACGAGCGGAAGGCGTCGGGATTGCTTGTCGTGAATTTCCGCGACCGTATGTTCCAGCGTCAGGAAACGCTCCGGCGTGCTGGGATGGGTCGAGGCAAAGGATTTGCCGATGGTTTGCGGGTTTTCGATGGCCATGCGCCGCCAGAGATGCGCCGTGCCGTCGATACTGAACCCGGTGTTGGCCATGAGGTACAACCCCATATAATCCGCCTCGGACTCGAAATCCTGCGAATAGGCCCGCGCCCCCGCCTGCGAGAACGCGCCATGCGTGTTAGTGCCGGTCGCGCCGGTGACGAGGGCATCCACCATCGCACCCAGCAGGGCATTGCCCATGGCCTTGCGCTGATGCATCAGCAGGTTGTGGGAGATCTCATGGCTTACCACCACCGCCAGCTCCTCGTCCTTTTCCGCGAAATTCACCATGCGCGTGGTCAGCACCATGCGCGCACCATCGGCGTAAGCGTTGAGTTCGTCGCTCTTTTTCAGCACCGGTACATAATTGCAGATACGCACCGCGTTCAGCGTCACATCTCGCTTCGTGTTTTCACTCCGCGTGGCGAGCGTCAGCGTCAATGCGCCACCGCGTTTGGCTTTGGCATCATACTCCTTCAACACCGCCGCAATGTCGCGGCCCGCAACAGCAACACCGTCCAGCGCGATAATATGGTTGTCCGGCGTGATGCCCGCCTTGTCCGCCGGAGTATTACGCACCACCAGCAACGGGCGCAGGCCGTCGGCGAGCGTGAAGCGGCTGCCCGCGTCGCCTAACGCGCCGGTAGTGGAATCACGTCCGGTCGGATCGAACCAGACGATGCCATAGAACGCGGAATCCTCCTTAGGACAGAAGGCGCTGGCAGTGGCCAGCAACGGGTAGGCGACATCGGCCAGCCGCACCGCCTTCGCATAATCGGGTGAGGCGCGCATCGCGTCGAGCAGCAGGCTGTACTGGGTGCGCTTCTCCTGCTCGATCTCGGCCTGCGACGCGGTCGGAACCGACAGCGTCGGCTGAGCGCAGGAAGCAAGCAGTCCTAGCAGAGACAATAAGGCGGCAAAACGGATCACCCGCACTCCCGAGTCATTGAACAACCCGCAAGTACTAGAGGAAAACCGGAGAAAAGGCAATTTTGGGGGAAAGGCAGGGTGTCGGGGGTAGGGCAAGGGAAAAGAAGAAGGAGACAGACTGGTTTTTACACCAGCCTGTCTCGATTGCCATCCCGCTAGTTGAGTAGCGAGAACCCACCGCCAAGCCAGGCCCCAAAGGCAATGGCTAGGCAGGCGACGATAATCAGGAGAATCAACAAAAACCTACCCACCACAGGGTAGTCCTTGAAGAATTGTTCCCACGCGTTGTACTGCCTGACCGCGCGGTCAACTTCTTCAATCTCTTTCTTATCGTCTGGGAAGAGAATCTTTAGCCAAAAAGACAGCTCCCACCAGTTCATGGAGGCAACCTCCTTCTATACTTTCAGCTCCCCGGGGAGGCACGGAGGGCTTTGCAAACCATCCGATACAGAGCACATCGCCCAATGTGTAATCAGGCAGGCCTAAGAGTGCGCGATCCTCTTTCTTCGCAGAAAAAGTGGGGCACTCGGGGGGCGTGATCAGATATTAGGGCGAAGGCGTATCGGAGGGCGTGCATACATCAACCATCCATAAACTCTCAAGGGGAGCTAAAAGTATGGCGTGAGTATAGCGGCGGGATGTTACGAGGATATTACACGCCAAGCGATTGAATTTCTGTAAAAATTCGCCGGTTACTTCCAGATCGGCGTCCCGTCGCCCGGCAGGCCGTATTCTTCCCACTTGCGCGTCACCTGGCGGATGACGTCGTCGCTCATGCGGATCTGCGTGCCCCATTCGCGGTGAGTTTCCGGGGGTAGCTTATTGGTGGCATCGAGGCCCATCTTGCTGCCCAGCCCCGATTCCGGCGAAGCAAAATCGAGGTAATCGATGGGGGTATGTTCCACCAGCGTAATATCGCGCGCGGGATCGACGCGGGTCGAGATCGCCCAGATGACGTCCTTCCAGTCGCGCGCATTGATGTCGTCATCCACGACGATGACGAACTTGGTATACATGAACTGGCGCAGGTATGACCACACCCCCATCATCACGCGCTTGGCGTGCCCGGGGTAGGCTTTTTTCATCGACACCACCGCGACGCGATAGGAGCAGCCTTCCGGAGGCAGCCAGAAATCGACGATCTCCGGGAATTGCTGCTGCAACAGCGGGATGAATACTTCGTTCAGCGCCTCACCCAGCACCGACGGCTCATCCGGCGGACGCCCGGTGAAGGTGGAGAGATATATGGGTTTCTCGCGCATGGTGACGGCCGACACAGTGAACACCGGGAATTTCTCCACCGAGTTATAGTATCCGGTGTGATCGCCATAGGGCCCCTCGTCGCGGTAATCATCGAGGCTCACATGGCCTTCGATGATGATCTCCGCTTCCGCCGGAACCTTCAGCGGGATGGTTTTGCACTCGACGAGATCGACCTTCTTGCCGCGCAGCATCCCGGCAAACTGGTATTCCGACACGGTGTCCGGCACGGGTGTCACGGCGGCCAGAATGGTTCCCGGATCACAGCCGATGACGACGGCCACCGGTAGCGGCTCGGCTTTCTCCCGCGCCCACCGCTGGTGGTGCTGAGCGCCGCCCCGATGCTTCAGCCAGCGCATCAGCGTCTGGCGCTCATTGAGCAACTGCATGCGGTAGATGCCGAGATTGAACTGGTCGGTCTTGTCGTCGCCCGGCCCCTTGGTCACCACCAGCGGCCAGGTGATGAGCGGCGCAGGCTCGCCCGGCCAGCAGGTCTGGATGGGCAATGCCGTCAAGTCGATGTCGTCGCCGGTCAGCACCACCTCCTGACACGGCGCTTTTTTGACCGTGCGTGGTTGCATGGCGACCACAGTCTTGAGCAGGGGGAACATATCCAGCGCCTCGCGCCAGCCACCCGGCGGCTCCGGCTGCTTGAGGAACGCCAGCGTCTCGCCCATCGCCCGCAACTCACCGGGAGTTCGATCCATGCCGAGCGCCACCCGCTCGACCGTGCCGAACAGGTTCACCAGCACCGGCATACCGTGTGTGCGGCCATTCTCCACCACATTCTCGAACAGCACAGCGGGGCCGCCTTCGGCCAGCAGGCGGGTCTGTATCTCGGTCATTTCCAGATGCGGCGACACCGGCGCGGATACGCGGATCAGCAGATTTTTCTGCTCCAGCAGCGCGATGAACTCGCGTAATGACGCATAAGGCATAGACAGGCTTCCTCCCGAACTGTTTTGTGATATGGTATCCTCCGGCCAAGGTCAAAGCATCTCTGCGCTTGCCAACGGATGTCCACCTCGAACACTCCCCCATAGGTTGATAAAAAAATAAAGCTCTTCTAATTTTTGGTGAATTATATATACTGCTCTGCACAAAAACATAGAGGCAGAGGAAACTCATGCAACCAGGGGCAGAAGCCGCGAAGATCATGGTGGTCGGGAACGAGCCATCACACCGTCATAACATCGTCACGCTTTTGGAAAGATGCGGGTTCAGTACGGTCAGCACCCCCGGAAACGACGATACACTGGCAATGCTGCGCGCCGACCCGGAAGATGTCGATGTCCTGTTCATCGAACGTGCGATCTCCGACGACCACAGCCTCGACATTCTGTCGCTGGTGCGACAGAACCCGACGCTCCAACATGTTCCGGTCATATTCCACGCGCCACCGGCACTATCCAACGACATCCGGGTGCATATCGCTGCGGGCGCGCACTATTATCTCCCGGAACCCTGCGATGCAGACCTGCTGGTATCGGTAGTACAGGCGGCCGCGAACGACTCGATCCAGCGGCGCTGCAATCTTGCCGAATTGGAGAGCTTTACCCTCGCGCATTCGCGGTTGTTATCAGGCCGCATGGAATTCCAGAAATTCGAGGAAGCGTCAAAGCTCGCCAATTTCTTCGCCGCCCTCTGTCCGGAACCCACGAAGGTGCTTCTGGGATTCTCCGAGATACTCGAGAATGCCGTGGAACACGGCAACCTCGAGATCGGCTATCAGCGCAAAGCGGCCTTGCTGCGCGAGAACCGCCGGCGCGAGGAGATCGCCCGCCGCGCCGCGCTGCCGCGCTACCGGCAACGCAAGGTAACGCTGGAATTCGAGCGTACCCCGAAGGAATTTCACTTGCGCGTAATGGATGAAGGCAAAGGATTCGACTGGAATCCCTACCTCCACATCAGTATGGAGCGCCTCACCGAGATCAACGGACGCGGCATCGCCCTCGCCCGGCTGGTGAGCTTCGACCGGCTGGAATATGTCGGCGTCGGCAATGAGGTGGTGTGCACGGTACAACTGTAGCCGTTTCAACTCATTTCTCCACATCCCGGACGAGGAGCGTACGCGACGAAGATCCGGGATCTCGCGCTTGAGATCCCGGATAGCCCTTCGGGCTTCCGGGAGGTGATGTAGGAAATTCCTAATAGACGCCGCGCAATAAGCAGTTGAAAGGGTACTTGGGGATGCTATAAGCATTCTATGCCCTCGAAAGACTCCTCACCCTCTGCAGCCCGGCGATCCGCATTCTCGGCATACTACGAAAACCGGAAGGCCAAAAACAGCCTGCCGCGTTCCGGCCCGTTCTCCGAGGTCGCCACCACGGTGAATCTGCGCGGCGCCATCTCGCACGTTATCGCGCATTTTGACATCAAAAGCATCGCAGACATCGGCTGCGGCGACTGGACCTGGTTCAAAGAGATCCCGCTGCCGGACGGCGTATCCTACACGGGCTTTGATATTATCGGGG
The DNA here is from genome assembly GCA_020851915.1 of Alphaproteobacteria bacterium. Classification (GTDB taxonomy): domain Bacteria; phylum Pseudomonadota; class Alphaproteobacteria; order Rickettsiales; family RI-342; genus JADZBT01. Next base: position 9,992 of record JADZBT010000164.1, read on the forward strand.
ACATCATCGCCGAGAATTCCCGGCGCTATGGCAACAAGAACATTTCCTTTGTCGAGTGCGATGCCGCCGAGGCCGAGTTGCCGAAGGTTGACCTGATCCTGTGCCGGGAACTCTTTTCTTTCCTGCCATTATCGGACATCCAGCAATTCTGCGACCGGTTCAAAAAGAGCGCGTCAACCTACCTGCTTGCCAGCACCCTGTACCGGAAGCCTGCGGAAGGCGCGAAGCTCAATCAGGAAGGCCCGCTGGGAAGCTGGAAATATGTGGATCTGTGCCTGCCCCCGTTCTCGCTGGGCGCGCCTCTTATGGTATTTCCCGGCGATGGCCCGTATCACGATGTAGGCTTGTGGAAACTGGATACCCTGCGCTATTTCGGGCGGCAGAAGATACAGGAGATCCCGGCGATGCGCCCCAAATACGAGAACATGGAGCAGCTGATGGCCTCGTCCGATTACCGCGACTACATGAACAAGAAGGCATAACATGGCAGAACTCCCTGCAACTCCGGGTCTGGAGCGTATATTCGTTCAGATACCCAGCTACCGGGACGCGGAATGCCAGTGGACGGTGAAGGATCTGTTCGACAAGGCCACGCACCCTTCGCGTATCTTCGTTGGCATCTTCTGGCAGCTCGATCCGGAGAAGGATCAGCATTGCATGTGGGTTCCGTTTCCCAAAGGGCAGGTGCGCGAGAAATGGTATCACAGCCGGGAAAGTCAGGGGTTGGGCTGGGCGCGGGCCGAGGCGCAATCCCTCTGGCAGGGAGAGGAATATTCCCTCCAGATCGACAGTCACATGCGTTTTGCGCCGGGCTGGGATGAGACATTTTTGGACACGCTGAGGCGTTGCCCCTCGAAAAGAGCGGTTATTTCCGAGTTGCCCGCAGCGTATACTCCGCCTCATCACATAGACAAGAACGCATATTGCAACGTCCTTACCGCCAAGAGCTTCAAAAGCGACGGTGGATTATTTCACGGCACAGTGCCCGTGCCGGCGGAACTGGGCCGCCCCGCGCTGGCGGCATTCATAGCGGGCGGATATATTTTCGGCCCCGCGCAGATCATCAAGGACGCCGCATCGGATCCGTATCTTTACTTCAGTCAGGAGGAGATCCTTACCGCCGCACGCCTCTGGACACACGGCTGGGATCTATGCGCCCCCGACAGAACCATACTGTACCACTACTATAATGTGACCGAAGAATCCAAAAAACGCCCCCTGCACTGGTCGGACAATGCCGACTGGGGGAAGATCAACAGCGTCAGCCATGAGCGGTTCGATCACCTGATGGACGTGAAAAAGGCCACAGGGTCAGCCGTCCTGAAGGATATTGACCAGTTTGGCATGGGCACGGCGCGCAGCATTCAGGACTATTGGGCGTTCTGCGATGTGGACTTCAGGACGAAAGCCATCGGGCTACGCGGCAAGCACGGCCTCTTCGACCCCGACCTGTACCGCCTCTACCTGAAAAAACAGAATTACTCACTCTAAGCGCCGATTTTCCGCATAAGATTGTTTTGTGACACCCCCTCCGGCCGCGCGCCTGCGGGACGAATAGCCGTTAAAAAACAATCGATTCCCTTGCCCTTCCCTTTTATTATAGAAACTCCAGAGGTTTACAGTCTGTTAACTATTGGGTGCTAACAATGGAGCTATAGAAAAATTTTTTAGAGGAACCGGCAATGGGCACGACAGACGGCGGCGAGAACACCACAGACAATGCAAACACAGATAACGCGTCATCCGGCAACGGCGGTGGCAACGGCGGCGGCAACGCCACGGAAGCGTCAGGTGGAGGAAGCGCGCCGGAAGCATCCGGCGGTGGCAACGACGCCCCCTCTCAGAACAGTTCCGGGGGAGACAGCGCCCCTGCGAGCGCCGAGTCGAACAGCGGATCGGAAAACGCTGCACCGGCCGCAGAAGAACCCGCCACAGCCGCAGACACATCTACGCCGAACGAGAGCGAACCCGTAGCCGCAGAAACCCCGGCCGCAGAAGCGCCCGCTACCGAAACAGAATCCGCCGCACCCGCCGATGAAACCGTGACCGAAGCGCCCGCAGAAACGGAAAGCGAGCCCGTGGTCACCGATCCCCCGGTTGTTGAAGCGGAAGCAGCGGCGACCCCCGCAAGCGATGCCGCCCCGGCGCAATCCGATACACCCGTGACCCCTCCGGCGGAGACGGACGTGGTCGTTACTTCCGTAGACGGCAACCTCTATACCTCCGACGGCACGGACATCCGTGACGCCAGCGGCAACATCGTCACCGACCCGGCGATCATCGATCTGGTCAACGCCAATATCGCGGCAGATGTTTACGAGGTCGAAGGCGGCGTCACGGATCTGGACAATAATCCGGACACCGAAACCGTCATCGACACCACCGTGACCAACAATCCCGACGGCGGCTACACGGTTAACGTGGACATTGAAACCACGACCACGACGGTAACCGTCGGCCCGCAGACCCCTATGCCTGATGATGTGACCATCGGCGCAGATAATCAGGTATTCCAGAATGGCCAGCCGGTCGGCACATATAACCCGGAAACGGGTGAGATCTCCGTAACCAGCGCCATCTACGATGCGAGCGGCAATCTGGTCGCGGATACGGATCAGACGATCACCAACGTGCAGGTGACCAACGAAACGGTTTACACCGGGCCGTCGCTCGACCTGCCGGTGGATATTGACGGCTCTCAGGTATACCAGAATGGCGTGCTGGTCGGCACATATGACCCGGCGACCGGCGTCATCACCGCCACGGCAGACATCACCGCGCCGGACGGCACGGTGCTGGTTCCGGCCAGCGGCACGGTCGGCAATGTTGCGGTCAGCACCGGCGAACAGCAGACGCTGCCCTTCACCATCAATGGCAGTCAGGTGCTGGATAGCGACGGCAACGTCGTAGGCGTATTCCAGAACGGAGAGATCACACTCACCGCCGATGTCGGCGGCCTCACGGCGGGAACCGTATTCACCGACGTACAGGTAAACACCACCACCACTCCGGGCGTAACCCCGGAGATCAGCGTCACCTCGGACGGGCAGAATCTTGGCCAGTTCGGCACGGTCAGCCAGACGGTGGATGAGAACGGCAACATCGTTCTGACCTACGGTCAGGCGACCTGGGAAAACTGGCAGCAGCTTGGTGTGGGTGAAGGAACCAATGACGGCTCATTCCAGGAAGAAGTGGTGAATATCGACGCCAACGTGCAGACCAACATCACCCAGTTCTTCCTCAGCCATGCCGATGCGGGCACGCTGGGCACGGTATACTTCTCCAATACGGGTGACTCCTACAGCGGCGAGCAGTTGCAGGCGATGTCCGAGAGCGAAGTCGCGTCACTGGGCCTCAACGGCTTCACCTTCTATGTGGACAGCTCGGGCAATACCCATGTGTTCACCACGCAGGACGGCACTAACGTAAATGACGTGGCCGCACAGATCGAGGCGAGCCTTGGCAATCCCGAGGCGCTGTCCGCCATTCTGGCGACGGCGGACGGCACGCTCAAGACCGACCCCATGTACAGCGGATCGATCGTCATCACGGACGATGCCAAGAACAGCCTGACCGGCGCGGGCATCATTCCTCAGGAATGGCTCCAGAACGTCGACCAGATCTGGTACGATAACGAGAACGAAGGCAGCCGATGCAGTACGGAAGGCTACACCATCAAGGGGTTACAGATCACCGGCGTCGGTGAAGCCTCGGAAAGCACCACGGAAGTGACGGGATCCGAACTGGATGTGGACGGCACGCTGGGTGAGAACGAACAGGACATCACCGGTCAGGTCGTCACTATTGAAGTGACCGTGGAACAGAACGGCATCGAGTACACCGTGCCGGTGACCGTGCCGGCCAACACCCCTCCGGAGGAATTACCGGGAAAAATTCAGGATCAGGTCGAGGCACAGCTTTCTCCGCGCTACCAGCATTATCAGGACCGCTTCGGCGGCCGCGTGAACGACGGCGGCGGACGTGGCGCGGACATCACGCATATTCAGGAAGCATTCATGGGCCTCGAATTCATGGGCGTGACCAATCCCGTGACCAAGGAGCCCTACTATACGCGTGAACTGGTGGAGCAATTCCGCATTGACCACCCGGGTGAGCGCGTCTACGCGGACATCAACGTCAATCGCGTGAACATCGACGGCACGACCTTCGATCTGTTGCGCGCGAAGGCGGGCGTGGATCCGGCGCTCTCCGATACCGAGGCATTGGCCACGCTGGTGCAGAAGGGCTACGTCCTTGCGCCCGCGACCCCGGACAGCATCGGCGATCTCCGCCTCAACGCCATGAACGCGGACGTGCAGGCCGTGCTGGTACAGCAGGCCGAACAAAACCGCACTATCTTCGACGGCATGAGCGTCACGGCCAGCAATCCGCCGACGGTGGACGAGCTGAAGGCCGCCGGCCTTCTGGTGGATAACGGCAACGGCGGGTACTCGTTGCTGAGCGCCCCCGGCGGATCGGTGGTCACCATGTTCACCGGCAACGACCCGGCGGCACAGCTTGCATCATACTATGAAACCACCGTGGTCAATACGGTTGCCACACCGGTGCAGAGCCTCGTGGCAGACATGCCCACGCCCGGCAACTTCTACCTGAACGCAGAAGCAAGCTTCTTCCATGATGGCGCGGGCAAGCTCCGCACCGATGTGGTGGATCAGTTCAAGGGTACGCTGTCCGGAAACCAGTATAATGGCGGCATCATGGTCGAGAATGCCTCTTTCACGGTCGATCCGGTAACGGGCAAGGTCGTGAATGCGGCCAATGTGGCGGAGAACCGCGCAATAATCGAAGAAATCAACACATATATCGGCAAGACGACCGGGGATGTGCCGCCCAAATATGCCTACACCACCGATCCGGTCGAGGTGGGTGCAACACCTCCGGCGCTGGATTACGGCGCATCGAATGTGTCGGTGAACTACACCTCCGAGGCGCAATTACAGCTCTATAATCAGGATCATACCGCCGCGCCGGAAGCTGCCCTGCTGGATGTTGCCGTAGATAGGGAACAATACCAGCATGTTCAGGACGAAGCCACCGACATACAGCAGACCATGGAGGCACAGACCGTTATAGAAACCAAGGTCACAGAAGCCATGGCCGAGAATGCCACGCTTGCTGAGCTGACCAAGGATCTGTCGCTGGCTGAGATCAAGGACATGCTGGGGATGGACGGA
>JADZBT010000165.1 GCA_020851915.1 Alphaproteobacteria bacterium
CATGGGCCGCCGTGCGGGATATTACACCGCGCTGGACGGTTCCCGCGAAGATGCGATCACCATGGTGTTGACTCTGCCGGTCACGACACCGTGATTCCCCATTTGCCCGCCAGATAATTGCGGATGCTGGTCTGCTCCGTCGTGGTGGGCGTTGTGGAGTAGACAAGTACTTCCGCCAGCCGTCCGTCGATGGATAATCCCGTGCCGCCGCTCGCCTGTCCGCCGATGCCGAGATTGTTGCTGCTGTCGCTGGTGCGCGTGCCCGCAGGCGAGGTCGCTTCGGTGAGGGTTTCCGTTGCGCCGTTGATGCGTATGGTGGCGTCGTTGGCGGTGGCATCGGCGTTGTAGCTCACCTCCACGACATAGTAATTCCCCACCGTGATGTCGGCGCTGCTGGAGCGGGCGACGTAGTTGCTGGTGCTCCATGTTTTCAGGAAATTCACTTTCACCACCGATGCACTGGGTTCGCGGAAATCGATGGTCCATTGTTCCTTGGTGAGATAGCGCCCGGTATTGGAGCCGCCCGCCGAGTCGATGCGCGCGACGAACGCTACGTAGCCGCCGCCGTCCCAGATGTTATTGATGCTGCTGGCGGCGGTGACGGTCATATTGTCGCCGTTGGTGTGCGTGTAGTCGATGACGTCCTTTCCGTTCTGCCCGGCGGTGACGAGATTCGGCCCCTGCGTGCCGCTGGCGCGCGCGGCGTGGTTCGCGTTGCCCGATCTATCACTCCAGTTGGTGACGTCGGATCCTGAGAGTGTAAGGGTGCTGCTCGCGCTTGCATCCAGCCACAGCGCGAGCCCGCTCACATCCGACGGCGCGAACGCTGCCGTAGAGGAGCGCAACAGGGTGAGCAGTCCCATTATACGGGACGCACGGCGAGGGTGATAACGCGATCCGCGCCTTGCGTCGCGCTGCTTACCAGTTTGAGATGGCGGATGCCGGCGTAGTGGGAGGGATCGAGCATGACGTAACGGGATGCAGCAACGGTGAGGGTCTTCTGCGTGCCCGCACTGTCATAGACATCCTCGAACGTACTGTTGTCGCTGCTGGCCTTGAGGGTGAGGTTGGCCGCAGTCCAGCTTGCGGGCATGAAGATGCCCACCAGCGTCGTGCCGTAGAGATCGATGGCGGATGACGTTGTGCCGCCGCTGGCGATGGTCACATTATGATAGACGAGATTGGCGCTGAATTCGTTCATGGATGGCATGGAATGATCCTTCTCGGTTGGGGATGCTCCGATTCTGGGGGAGGTGGAAGGCGTGCGGAAGGGTGTTTTTGATACCAGTCCCTGCAATGAACGCGGGGTGACACACCCGGCAGGAGGTGCGGCACGCATGCAATTATAGATACAAAACCCGGATGTTTTGACTCAATTTGCAGGGAAAAGTAACCAAAAAATCATACCCTTGGGTGTATACTGTGCGGATGAAAAACTCTCACACCATGGTACGCGGCATCGTGCGCCTCCTGCGTTGCAGGAAGGGCGTGGGCACGATGGAGTTCGCGCTGATTGCGCCGACTTTCATGCTCATCCTGTTCGGCATCGTGGAATTCTCGATGGCGATGGTGGCTTCGGCGGTGCTTGAGAATGCGGTGAGCGATGCGTCGCGCTTCGGCATCACCGGCTATACCAACCCGGGAGAAACGCGCGAGGAATCCATCCGCAACCTGATCGTCGAGAAGACCGGGTCGCTGCTCGATCCGGAGCAGATAGAAATTACGACGCTGCTCTACCAGAATTTCGATCAGATCGGTCAGCCGGAGCCGTATCTGGATGCCAATGCCAACGGCCACTACGATGATGGCGAAACCTACACCGATATCAACGGGAACAGCCAGTGGGATGATGATATGGGTGCGGCCGGTCTGGGCGGCGCAGGCGACATCGTGGTCTATCAGATAGAATACGATTGGCCGCTGCGTACGCCGCTGGTCAATCATCTGGCGGGAGAGGACGGCACGATACATTTCACATCGAATATTGTCGTACGCAATGAGCCGTACGACTATGCACCGATTGGCGGATAGGAGGTGCGTGTGAGGAGTTGGCGCGCCCTGTGGCGATGTGACAAGGGCATAGCGGTGGCGGAGTTCGCCTTCATGCTGCCGTTGCTGCTGATGATATTGCTGGGTGGCGTGGAGATGGCGCGCTCGATCATCATCCACCAGAAGATCGATCGCATCGCGCTGACCATGGCCAATCTGGTGGCACAGTCGCAGACCATCTCGCTGGTTGAGCTGGAGCAACTGCTGGATGGCGTCGCGCCGCTTGCGCGGCCCATCGATTTCGCGCCCGACGGCGTGGTGGTCATTTCCAGCGTGGTCAAGCATGCGGGGGACAGCATGCGGGTGAGCTGGCAGTACCGGGATGCGGGGGATAACCAGTCGGTCAGTCGTATCGGGTTGGAGGGGCAGGTGGCGGTCATGCCGCCGGAATTCACGATCGCAGACAACGAAGTGGCGATCGTCGCCGAGGTATTCTACCGCTTCGAGCCGCTGATGCTGACGGGCGTGCTGGAAGAAACGGAATTTTATAAAGTAGCGGTGTTCAAGCCGCGTTTAGGGGCGCTCGATACGCTGTCGGAGGACTAGATTATACTTACTGCACCGGCAGGCCCCTCACCCTAACCCTCTCCCTATGGGAGAGGGGATAAGGGCTCCTTCTCCCATAGGGAGAAGGCGGGGGATGAGGGGCCCGGTCTATCGGTGTGCACACTCAAGTTGGGGGAGCAGGGCAATGAAGAACCTATGGAAACGATTTATCCGGGGCGAGGAAGGGAGCATCTTCCTGGCCACAGGATTGGGGTTGGTCGCGCTGGTGGCGATGATGGGCGCCTCGGTGGATTTCGCGCGCGGCTACATGCTGAAGTCGCGGCTGTCAGCGGCGTTGGATGCTGCGGGGCTGGCAGGCGGCGCGGCGCCAAATTCCGAGAATATCGGCAGTGAGATCAACAAATATTTCCGCGCGAATTTTCCTGATGGCTTCATGGATGCGACGGTGGACGGCCCTCACTACGAGTTGCTCAACAATAATCACCTCATTCGCCTGAACGTGTCGGCGACGCTTCCCACGACCTTCATGCGCGTGGTGGGTCGCGATAACATGTCGGTGAGCGCGGAGGCCGAGATCACCCGTGAGAGCAAGGGTATGGAGCTGGTGCTGGTGATGGATAACACCGGCTCGATGTCGGACAACAGCAAGCTGACGACCATGAAATCCGCCGCGACCGATCTGGTCAATATCCTCTATGGCGATGCCAATGAAGAGGAGGGACTGTGGGTGGGGCTGGTTCCTTTCGCGCAGTCGGTGAATATAGGCAATCACCATACCGCCTGGCTGGATCAGGCGAAATACAGCGCACTGAA
>JADZBT010000166.1 GCA_020851915.1 Alphaproteobacteria bacterium
AAAGACGGTCAGCGTGTAGATTTAACTTTCTGGCCAACGTCCGCCATTGACGCTTACCGTGATCTGATAAGTGCTATCGGAAAAGATACGCATTTTGAACAGGACTTCAGCGGAAGCGTTTACGGAGAGATGTGCATCCGCAATGCCACCGGCGGCAAGCCCGTGCAGATCCAAGGAAGCGTCCCTTTCAAACCAAAAGACGCCGCCAAACTGGAAGATCCCAATCAAGCGTTCCGGGAGGAAGTCTCAATGAAGCTATTGGGGCAGCATTTCAATCCCGCCAAAGATCGGGAACAGGTACAAGGCCGCAAACAGGACACCGGCCAAAGCACCGGGCGCTATTAGCCCTTTACCACTTCAGCTTCGGGTTCTTCGCTGCGGCAACCTCGTCCAGCCTGCGGCGTGGCGTGGAGCGTGGGTTCTCGTGGAAGGCTTCGCCTTCACCTGCTGCCGTCTTTTCCGCTATCAGGCGCATCACCGCGATGAAGTTATCGATGGTGCGTTTGGTTTCGGATTCGGTGGGCTCGATGAGCATCGTACCTTGCACTACCAGCGGGATATAGACCGTCATCGGGTGGAAGCCGTGTTCGATCAGCGTCTTCGCGATGTCCATGGTGGTGACGCCCTGCTCTTTCTGGAGCTTGTCAGTGAACAGGCACTCGTGCATGCAATAGCCTTTGAAGGGCACGTGGTAGAGATCCTTCAACTGGCTGAGAATGTAGTTGGCATTGAGCACCGCATCTTCCGCTGCCTGACGTAACCCATCCGCGCCGTGTGCCATCATATAGGCCAGCGCGCGCACGAACATGCCAAAATTTCCCTGGAAGCCCTTGATGCGTCCGACAGAATGCTCCGCCTTGGTGACCAGACGATAGCGCTCGCCGTCCTTCGCCACATAGGGCACGGGCAGATAGGGGGTGAGCTCCTTCGTCACCGCCACCGGGCCGCAGCCCGGGCCGCCTCCGCCATGCGGCGTGGAGAAGGTCTTGTGCAGGTTGAAGTGCATCACGTCCACGCCCAGGTCGCCGGGACGCACGCGCCCCACGATGGCGTTGAAATTTGCGCCGTCGCAATAGAAATACGCGCCGACCTTATGCCGCATATCGGCGATCTCTTTCACCTGCGATTCGAACATGCCGCAGGTGTTCGGATTGGTGAGCATGAAGGCCGCGACGTCCTTGTTGAGCGCCGCTTTCAGCGCCTCGATGTCCACCTGCGCGTCTTTCGTCGAAGGAATGGTCTTGATGGTATAACCGCACATCGCCGCAGTCGCAGGATTCGTGCCGTGCGCGCTATCGGGAACCAGCACGATCTTGCGGCTGTTGCCTTTCATCTCGTGCGCCTTGCGGATGACCATCATACCCGCCAGCTCACCATGCGCGCCCGCCGCCGGCGACATCGCCACGCCCGGAAGGCCGCTCAACACCGCCAGCCAGTGCTGGAGGGTATAGGTCAGCTCCAGCGCGCCCTGCACGGTCGATTCCGGCTGGAGCGGATGGATATTGGCAAAACCCGGCAGCCGCGCCACGCGCTCGTTGAGGCGCGGATTGTGCTTCATGGTGCAGGAACCCAGCGGATACATGCCGCTGTCGATGGAGTAATTCATCTGCGACAGGCGCGTGAAATGGCGCACTACCTGCGGCTCGCTCACTTCCGGCAGGCCAATGGCTTCGCGCGTGGCAAGGCCGGTACGCGATTTCGTACCCTTCAGCGTTTCAAGATCGACGCCGGAACGGCCTTCGCTCGATTGCTCGATGAGGAGCGCCTCGTCGAACATCAACCCGCGATGTGCCGGAATGTGCGATTCGCTATGGGGCATGGATTTTTCTTTCAGTGCATGTACGGTCATTACGCCACCTCCTTCAAGCCGGAGATCAGTGCGTCCATGTCGGATTCGCGCGTCACTTCGGTGGCGGTCACCAGCAGGCGGTTGCCATCGAGCGGCAGGCCGGCGATGATGCCTTTGCCCGTAAGCTTCTCCACCATATCGTTCGCGGGTTTTTTCAGTTGCACCACAAATTCGTTGAAGAAATTTGTATTCTCCACGTTGAACCCGGCTTTCTCCAACTTGTCGGCAAGGGTGCAGGCCCGCTCATGGTTGAGGCGCGCCAGATGCTTCAGGCCGCTCTCGCCCAGCAGGCTGAGATGGATGGTGAAGGCCAGCGCCATCAGGCCCTGATTGGTGCAGATGTTCGAGGTCGCCTTCTCGCGGCGGATGTGCTGCTCGCGGGTGACGAGCGTGAGCACGAAACCGCGCTTGCCGTCGGCGTCCACCGTCTGGCCGCAGAGGCGGCCCGGCATCTGGCGGATGAATTTTTCCTTGCAGGCGAAAAAGCCCAGATGCGGCCCGCCGTAGGACATGCCGACGCCGATGCTCTGCGCTTCGCCGGCCACGATGTCGGCTTCCTTCGGCGCGGGCAGGAGCCCCAACGATACAATCTCGGTAACCGCCACCACCAGCATCGCGCCAGACTCATCGCATTCCTTGCGGATGGCTTCGAGCGCCTGCGGATTGCCGTGGAAATCCGGGGTCTGCACGATGACGCAGGCGGTCTGGTCGTCGGCCTTGCCGTCGGTGAATATCGCGCAGTCATGCTGGCGCATGTAAGTGTCCAGCACCTCGCGGTACTGCGGGTTCAATGCGCCACGGATACGGATGTTCGGGCGCTTGGTCACGCGCTGCGCCATCAGGGCGGCCTCGGTCACGGCGGTCGCACCGTCATACATCGAGGCGTTGGCGACATCCATGCCGGTGAGTGCCGCGATCATGCTCTGGAATTCGAAGATCACCATCAGCGTGCCCTGAGAGATTTCGGGCTGGTATGGCGTGTAGGCGGTGAGGAATTCACCACGCTGCATCATCGCGTCCACGGCGGCGGGGACATAGTGATTATAGCATCCTGCGCCCAGAAAGAACGGGCCCTTGCAGGCCGAGTGGTTCTTGTTCGCCATCGCGGCGAAGTCGGCGAATATCTCCATCTCGCCCTGATGCTTCGGCAGGTCCAGCAATCCCTTGGGACGCGCCGCCGCAGGCACTGCGCCATACAGGTCATCGATGGACTTCGCACCGATCGCCGCGAGCATCGACTCGCGGTCTTTGGCCGTCAGGGGGAGAAAACGCATTCGTGGTTATTCCTTCAGCAGGTCGGCATAGGCGGACGCATCCATAAGCGCATCCAGCTCGGAGACATTGGAGAGGCGGATCTTCGCGATCCAGCCCTTATCATACGGAGAATCGTTGATGGTTTCTGGTTTGTCGCCAAGTGCGGTGTTCACTTCTACCACTTCACCGCTGACCGGTGCGTATACGTCGCTCGCGGCCTTCACCGATTCCACCACGGCGAACGCGTCGCCCTTCGATACGGTAGCGCCCACCTCCGGCACTTCGACGAACACCAGATCGCCCAACGCTTCCTGCGCGTGCTGGGTGATGCCGACGGTGGCGACGTCGCCGCCCACCTTTACCCACTCATGGTCGCTGCTGTATTTACGGTCGTCGCGGACGTCAGACATGCGTTTTAGCTCCTTTATACGGCTTTTTTGAGGGCGCTGGCGGTCTTGGTGCGTGGCGCCATGAAATCAACCGTATGTAACACAGCCGGAATATCGCGTCCACGCACTTCTACCAGAATCTCGCGTCCCTTCTCGGCATGGGCGATGTCGACATAACCCTGCCCGATCGCCGTCTTGAGTGAAGGCGAGAAACCACCACTGGTGAGCGTGCCGATTATCGCACCGTCCTTGGATTTCAGCACCGAACCTTCGCGGGCGATGCCCTTGTCGGTGAGCTTCACGCCCATGCGCTTGCGCGAGGGCTTTTCGGCTTTCTCTTTCAGGACGCGCTTGTCGCCGGTGAAACCGGAATGTTCCTTCGATACCACCCAACCCAGCGATGCCTCGATGGGCGAGGTCGTTTCATCCAGATCATGGCCATAGAGCGGATAGCCCATTTCAAGGCGCAGGCTGTCGCGTGCGCCGAGGCCGATGGGCTTTACGGAGGGGTTCTTCAGCATGCTTTTCCAGAAGGCTTCCGCGAACTGGCCGGGAATGCTGATCTCGAAGCCGTCCTCGCCCGTATAACCGAGGCGGCTGATGAGCACCACCGTACCGTCCTTCAGCTCACAGTTATGCGCGGTCATATAGTCGAAGTCCGCCGGGTTCTGCTTGAT
>JADZBT010000167.1 GCA_020851915.1 Alphaproteobacteria bacterium
AAGATTTTGCCGAAGGATACATCAATCTGGCGGACTATGGCACGATACTGGCCTCCGATTATGGGCATACTCCCAGCGCGCGGGTCAAGCAGCGCCTCAAGGATGAACACGGCTTCGAGGTGGAGTAAGCGGAAGTGCGCCGCGCTTTCCGCCGCGTCGAAACAACACCTTTCCTTTTCATTTTTTTTGTGCATTATTCGTTTCCATGCCGCCAAGGAAAAATCCGGCCAGGGAACAGATAGTTTTGCGCTCAAGAATCTACAACATCCTGACGTGCGTCGCCCTCTCACTTCTCCTGACCTCGACGGCTGTCGCGCAGGATGATGCGGCCACCAGCTTCAACGATAACTTCGTTGACGCCGCCGAAACGGACAACCTCACCGCCCTCAAAAGCATGGTCAAGGCCGGGAAGCCGGTAGACAGTCAGGGCGCGTTCCAGACCACCGCCCTCATGCGCGCGGCCTATCATGGGTACGACGATGTCGTGAAGTACCTGCTGAACGCCGGGGCCGATCCCAACCTCACCGACATCGGCGGCGCGACGGCGCTACATCTCGCCACACGCCAGGGCCATGCCGGCGTCGCCAAGCAGCTCATCGAATTCGGCGCAGAAGTGGATGCCGTGGACGGCGAAGGCTGGACGCCGCTCATGCGCGCCGCGCTCACCGAGAAGCCGGAACTCGTGGATCTGTTGGTAAAAAAAGGCGCAGACATCAACGCCACCAACGATCTGGGCGAGACCGCGCTCATGCACGCCGTGATGGCGGGCAGCAGCAAGGTCGCAGAACAACTCATCTATCACGGCGCGGACGAAACCAAGAAAAGCAAAGAAGAGCTGACCGCCGCCGACATCGCCTACCAGAAAGGCGACGAGGCGCTGCAGAAATCTCTGACCCTCTCCTCGCCGGTGGTCGCCGCGCCCTCTACGAAAGAAACCGTGGCGTCCGCCCCCACCGCCAGCATCAGCGCGCAGCAGATCACCGCAGCGCCCGCCGCAACGCCACCCGCACCCGCGCCCGCTTACCTGCTTCAACTGGGTACGCATACCGATGCGGAAGAGGCTACCGCGCGCTGGAAATCGCTCACCGCAGCGCATGGCAAATCACTCAAAGGACTTAGCCTCGTGCTTTCGGAAGTGCGCCTTCAGGCCGGCAACAGTTTCTACCGTACGCAGGCAGGATACCTGAGTGACAAGGCAGAAGCGCAGAAGATCTGCACTGCGCTCTACAATGACGGGGTGGACTGCTTCGTCGTGGAGTCGGGGCTGGCCAGCGATCGCAGCATCCAGCCCGACACCGGTCTTCCTCCGCAGGAAACAGCCAAGGCCACCTCTTCCAAGCCCTCAGCCGCCAGTGACGTGGTCATCGAGGAAGACGTAGTGGAAATAGCTCCGGAAAAACCCTCTGCCCCCGAAAAACCCGTCAAGGTTGCCGATGCGAAACCGAAGACTCCTGACGGTTACACGGTAGTCCCTGAAGGCGAAATGCTCCCGTGGCTCAAGCCTGCCGCTCCCGAAAAATCCGCCGCAGTCGTCAGTGCTGACGGCATGAACTATGAACCCGGTCGCGAGCCGCGCCCGCTGCAGGGTGGCGGCGTGTTCGATAAGCCGGCAGACGCAGACCCCGCGCCCAGTGCTCCGGTTGGTGCGCCCACGGCCAATGCTAACGTGAAAAGCGAGGTCGAGGTCGCCGAGGCGATCCGCGTGCCGCTGTCGTCAACAGGCGATGATATGCCCACCCCGCGCGCGTCCCTGCTACCCAGCCGCAACAGCGGCAAGCGCAGCACCTGGTTGCAGATCAATTACTTCCCCTCCGAAGAGGTTGCCGTGAATTTCTGGGAAAAGATGTCAAAGGAACATCCGGATCTCACCAACGGCCTGCGTTTCCGTACGTCGCAGCCGTTCCGGGGCGGCGCGGGGCATATTTCCGCGCAGGTGGGGCCGATGACCTCCAGAGAAACCTCCGATTCGCTATGCATCATCGCGAACAAACACAAGCTCCGCTGCTCCCCGTTCGAGGATATAGGCTCCTCGGCCTCCGCCAACCGCGCACGTGACCGCAGCGCCAACCTCTCCCGACCGCAATCCACAAGTGCTCCGGCAGGCACTATTGCCTATTGGATACAATTTGGGTCCTACCCCTCCGCCGCTGAGGCCGAAGACCAGTGGAACAGCCTCTCTGCGCTCAATAAGGATCTGCTGGGTGACGCCCAGCACCGCATCGCGGAGCCGCGCTATGGCAGCAATGCTCAGCCGGTCTACCGCCTGCGCTCCGGCCCTTACGCGCTACGCCTCTACGCGCAGGACCTGTGTTCCAAGCTCAAATTGCGCCAACATAAGTGTCTGGTAGTGCGGGAATAACCCGGCCTGAAAAAATTAAAATTAATACTGGCGCAAAGGCTGCTTTTTTGCTATAATCCACGCTCCAAAACTGAAGTGTTCCTCGGTAGCTCAGTGGTAGAGCAATCGGCTGTTAACCGATCGGTCGCTGGTTCGAGTCCGGCCCGAGGAGCCAGTTTTGGGAGGACTTAATTCCCCTCCCCCTCGCGCCACGGCGAAAATATTCCGGAATCATCCTTAAATGCCTTGAATTCCAGTGCGTTGCCGCTTGGATCGAGGAAGAACATCGTGGCCTGCTCACCGCTTTTGCCTTTGTAGCGGATATAGGGCTCGATGACGAATTCCGTCCCGCACCCCTTCAGCCTGTCGGCCAGCGCGTGCCACTCGTCCCACGTCAACACGATGCCGAAATGGCGCACCGGGACCTGCCTGCTGTCCACGGCATTACGGCCCTGCTCCGCCGCGACCTCGGGCGCGAGATGCGCCACGACCTGATGGCCGTAGAAATTGAATACGATGGAATGGGGATTATCGCGGCCCACCGTGCAACCGAAACGGTCGCAATAGAAGCGGCGTGCTTCTTCCAGATCGCGGACGGGAAATGCGAGATGGAAAGGGCGGAGGGGCATATAACATTTACTATTTCGTCATCCTGCGACTTGATCGCAGGATCTCTTGCCATATACGGACAGAGATCCTGCGGTCATGCTTCGCATGCCGCAGGATGACATGCAATAATATAGTTACGCCGTCTTCACCTTGCCGTTGGCAAGTTCGACGCGCAGCAGCTTGGCGGCTTCCACCATCGCTTCCAGTGCAGCCTTGGTTTCCGGCCAGTCGCGGGTCTTGAGGCCGCAATCCGGGTTCACCCAGAGCTGTTCCGGCGAGAGTACCGCCAGCGCCTTACGCATCAGCAGGGTCATCTCCCGCACGCTCGGCACGCGCGGCGAGTGGATGTCATACACGCCCGGTCCAATCTCATTCGGGTATTTGAAGTTCACGAACGCATCGAGCAACTCCATCTGCGAGCGCGAGGTCTCGATGGAGATGACGTCGGCATCCATCTCGGCGATGGAGGCTATGATGTCGTTGAACTCGGAGTAGCA
>JADZBT010000168.1 GCA_020851915.1 Alphaproteobacteria bacterium
TGCGCGAGCCCGGCGAGCGCGCCATCTCGACCCTGCGGCACGTGAAAAGCCGTGGCGGGAATTTCTGGCTCTACGAGCATTTCGACCTCACCCGCATGAGCCTCGACGACCTTATCAAGGAACCGCTGGTACAGGACTGGATGCGCGACTACCAGCTCAAATGGATCGCGGGGGACTTCAATCTCACGAACTTTACCGAACCGATGATCTTCCAGATACCCAGAATCATGGATGAGGATTTTCTCGAAAAAGGTAAAAAGCGCCTGTCCGGCATCGAATTCGTCGGCATCACCGAACGGTTCGATGAATCGCTGCGCCTGCTGTGTGATACCTTTGGCTGGCCGCGCGAGGAACAGCCCCCTGCCCTTAATCGCAAAGAAGAGCGTCAGGGCGCAGAAGAAGAAGTATCTGAAAAATCTCTGAATATCATACGGTCGCTTACCGAATATGACCGTCGCTTCTATGATTTTGCCTATGCACTCTTCGAAAAACGGCTTAATAAGTAATATTCGCGAAGACTCTTTCGCATTCACTCGTATCACCTGTACGGCCATATTCATTCTGAGGGAGAATTCTATGAAGAAGCTACTTGCGACCACGGCGATGGTATTGATGCTTTCCGGTGTTCCGGCTCTGGCGGAGGACGGCGATAAAGCACCGCCCGCCGATGGACATGGCGGCCATCACATGATGGAAAAGATGGAGAAATGGAAAGAGCGTCAGGAGGCGTTGTACTCCAAACTGCCCGACGATAAGGCCGCATCCGCAAAGAAACTGAAAGAAGAATTGCGCGCCACCCGCAAGGAGAACCGCGAACAGTGCAAGGCATTGCGAGAGGAAGCCAAAGCCCTCCTGACTGCGGAAACATTCGATAAATCCGCTTATCTGGCCAAGATGGCGGAAATACAGGCGAAACATGCGGCCAACTACAAGGCACGCGATGAAAAGATCGCCGAGCTGGCCACCCAGATGAACGCCGAGGAACGTAAAGTGCTCGCCGACCTGTTCGCATCTCACAAAATGAAGATGCGCCATAAAGGCAAGATGAGCGGCATGATGGATGGCGATGACGAAGATAAAGGCGAGGTCGTACCTCCGTCGAATGACGACGACCGCGACGAAGAATAACCCTCCCCTGGGTTAGGTAAGGCAAATGGCGGCGGGCTGGCCAGACAAGGATGACCACGAATTACTGGCCCTCTTACGGGATGGCAGCCACGCCGCCTTTGCTGAGTTAGTACATCGCCACAGCGACCGCTTCTACCGGCTGGCCTACCGCTACATGCGGCAACGGGAGGCTGCGGAGGACATCGTGCAGGACGCGTTCCTGAAACTCTGGACGCACCCGGATCAATGGCAGCCGGGACATAACACCCGCTTCACAACCTGGTTCTACCGGGTAGTGATCAATCTCTGCCTCGACGTGCAGAAGAAGAAATCCCCGCTGCCGCTGGCAGAGGAATTTGAGGTGGCAGACGACACACAGGCCGCGCAGGACGATGCGCTCATCGAGCGGCAGGAACATGCCGCGCTGGAGGCCGCCATCGCCGCGCTTCCGGAGCGACAATACACCGCGCTCAACCTGTGCTTCGTCAACGACCTGAGCAATCAGGAAGCGGCGGAAGTGATGGGGCTAACGCTCAAGGCGCTGCAATCGCTCATCATGCGCGCCAAGGCGGCGCTCAAGGAACAACTGAAACCCGTAAAGGGAGAACAACGCTATGGATGACATGGACAGCACACTGGAATTATTGCTGCGTTCGCGCAAGGTGGAGCCTCCCCGCCCCGGCATGGCGGAGCGAATCATCATGGCCGCGCACGCGACACCACAGCGTGTTCGCGTGCCGTTCGGCGTATGGCTCCAGCGCCTCTGCGCGGAGTTCTATATGCCGCGCCCGGCCTTCGCCTTCGCGATGCTGTTGCTGATCGGATTCATCACCGGCCTCGGCGTTCCCGTCGACATGGATACGGATGAGAACGGCATCTCGCAACCGGCAAGCCTACAGGACTTTCTGTACCCCGAAGAGGATAGCGCATTATGAGCCCACGTCTGAAAACCATATTTTTTGCCTCCCTCCTGCTGAACGTCGTGCTGGCGGGCGTCGTGCTGGGCATGGCCTCGGGCCATATGGGCCGAAAGTGGCATGATTCGCATGACCAGTCCGCGCTGGAATCACTCCCGCCAGAAACGCAGAAATTGTTTGAATCCACCATAGAGAAGGCCCGCACTGACAATCGGCAGATATGGAAACAGATGCGGGAACTGCGCGAGGAAACACTGCATATACTGCAAGCGGATAGTTTCGATGCCGCCGCTTACCAGCAGCAAATGGACAGGATGCGAGAATTGCGTGATCAGGCGATGCAGCACAAGGCGGATGCCGTGAAGGAACTGGCGGGCGCGCTCCCCGCTGACCAACGCGCCAAGCTCGCCGACATGCTGTCCCGCCCGCATGGTCGCTCCGACTGGAGACAGTGCGATAAGCGCGCCGGGGACAATAATTCTCCCGTATCGCAGAATTAGCGAAGACTTTTTCTTCGGGGTTCGTATCAGAGGTACGAATAACCAAGAACCGGAGTCCCCGAGATGAAATCCTCTTTCCTCCTTCCCGCGATGGCGTTGCTGGCTTCTGTCGTGACATCCCCTGCCGCGCAGGCGTCAGCAACGTCTTACTGCCGCGAATTCAACCGCGACATCGTCATCGACGGGCGCATGCAGGCCGGATACGGCATCGCCTGCCTGCAACCCGATGGAAGCTGGGAAATACAGCCATCGGCGCAGACACTGCCCTATCCGAGGAACGATAATGTCGTGATCTACGAGCAGCCGACCACCCGTTACGTCACCACCACGCGCCGGGTGGATTATGTGGATCCCTCCCCGCTCTTAGGAGCGGTTGCACTGGGTTCGATCTGGTGGGGCTGGAATAGCTATGACCATCACCGCCGCCATGATTACGGGTATCATCATCGCCATGACCATAATTGTAGGCACGACCGGGATTACGGCAGCAGATGGGATCGCGACCGCGATCACCGCGACCATCGGGGCCACGACCGCTGGGATCGCGGCAACCATCGCGGATGGGACAAGCCCAGCCGTTACAGCTATAATCGTTAGGCGTTAGGTTCGCTCAATGCACCTGTGCAAGGATCGGCGCAGGCATTGCGGCATGGCGGATGCGTGACAATACCTCACGCATCCGGGTGGATGCACAGGGTTTGGTGATATATGCAGGCACGTACAAATTATCTATCTTGCGTGCGTACTCAAAATTCTCATGGCCGCTG
The DNA here is from genome assembly GCA_020851915.1 of Alphaproteobacteria bacterium. Lineage (GTDB taxonomy): Bacteria > Pseudomonadota > Alphaproteobacteria > Rickettsiales > RI-342 > JADZBT01. The sequence goes on from JADZBT010000168.1 coordinate 3,292, forward strand.
ATGATGATTACGGGGATGGCCCGGAATGCGGTGCGCGATTTGGCCAGTTCCTCCAGCACGTCGAATCCGCCCATCCGCTGCATTCCCATATCCAGCAGGATGACATCCGGCAATCGCCCAAGTCGGCGCTGATTCAGGTAAGGGATCACCTCCTCGCCGCTGCGGAGGATGTGCAGTGCATAGGGCATACCTGTCATATCCAGCGCGGTGCGGGTGAACACCACATCGCTATGGGCGTCCTCCACCAGCAGGATGTCCACGGGCTGGTCGCCCGGGTTCGCACGACGCAAGAGCATCGAGGCGATCTCTTCGTCCGTTCGTATCCGGTGCGCCGTCGCGGTATTCACATTGCCAAACATAGCGATCTCCCTGTGGCAGTTTCGGCTTATTCAAGCTCTTACCTCCCATTATCGCCCCGAAAAGTTAAAAATTTAATAAAATGCCATCCAAATTTTATGAAAACTTTAGATAATAAGCAATACCATATTGATTTATAACATTTTTTATGGTCGCAGCGCACCTAGCAACAGCGGTTGATCCGACTCCAACGCTCTTGTTGGCGGGTATGAAAGAACTCACGACGGCTCATTGGAACGGCATGCGGATGGTGGGAAGCAAGGTGCTGGCGGTAGTCATCATAAGCACTGTCGCCGTTATACAGGGCGACGAGTTTTTTTACATTCTGCCACAATGCCCGCAGCGTCATACGGCCCCCACCGGAAGCGTCAGGTGCGCCTCTTCGGACGAAGGTAGCGTCTTTTGTCCACGCAAAGTGCGTAGGCATACGCGCGCGCCGTCGAGCATCACGATCCACAGGATGCACAGGAATATGAGCGCCAGCACTCCTACCAGATTCTGGTTGAAAGCGAGTTGCCCGGCGATAGCTGCTTTTTCGGGCGGGAGAGTCCCGGCGGCCAGTTGTGCCAGCCAGTCACGCGCACCCGCGAAAAAGCCCATCTTCGGATTCGGGCTGAAGCATTTTTCCAGCACGGCGGTGGTGGTGATGGTCGCGATCCACGCCAGTGGCAGCAGCGTCACCCACGCATGGCGTGCCTTCCCCGATTTCACCAGCATCACGGTCGCCGCCGACAGCGCGATTCCCGCCAGCATCTGGTTCGACATGCCGAACAGCGGCCAGAGGATATTCACGCCCCCATTGGGATCCGTCACGCCGACATAGAGGAAATACCCCCACGCCCCCACCACCAGCGCGCTGCTCACGATGACCGCCGGATACCACGACTGCCGTCCCAGCGGCGCATAGATATGTTTCAGCAGATCCTGAAGCATGAAGCGCCCGACGCGCGTCCCGGCGTCGAGCGTGGTGAGGATGAACACCGCCTCGAACATGATAGCGAAGTGATACCACAACGCCAGCATATGCTGCCCGAACGCCGTACCGAAGATGCTCGCCATGCCCACCGCCAGCGACGGCGCACCGCCGGTGCGGGCGAACAGCGTCTGCTCCCCCATCGCGCTGGCGAGCGCATTCATCTGTTCCGCCGTCACGGGGAATCCCCATCCGGTGATGGTGGAGGTCGCCTCCGCTGCGGTCACTCCGACCGCAGCCGCAGGCACGTTGATGGCAAAATATACTCCGGGGTCCAGCACGCAGGCGGCGATCATCGCCATCACGGCGACGAAGGACTCCAGCAGCATGCTGCCATAGCCGATCATGCGGATGTCGCGTTCATTGGAAATGATCTTGGGCGTCGTGCCTGAGGAGATCAGCGAATGGAACCCGGAGATCGCGCCGCAAGCGATGGTAATGAACACGAACGGGAACACATTGCCGCTGAACACCGGCCCCGTTCCATCCACGAATTGCGTAAGTGCAGGCATGTGGATGTCCGGTTGCAACAGAATGATGGCGACCGCCAGCAGAGATATGGTCCCCAATTTGAGAAACGTGGAAAGATAATCGCGCGGCGCCAGCAACAGCCACACGGGCAGCACGGCGGCGGCAAATCCATAGAATATCACACACCATGCGAGGAATAGCCCCTCGCGGTCGAACAACGGCCCGAGCGTGGGATGATTCTGCACCCACTCGCCCCCCATCACCGCGCCGAGGAATAACGCCACGCCGATAATGGTGGCTTCAAGCACCCTCCCGGGACGCAAATGGTGCAGGTAGACGCCCACCAGCATGGCGATAGGAATGGTGGCCGCCACCGTGAAACTTCCCCATGGGCTATGCGCGAGCGCCTTCACCACCACCAGACCCAATACCGAAATGAGTATTATCATAATGGCGATCGTGCCGAGGATGGCCGCGAAGCCGCTGATGGCCCCCAGCTCGTCACGCAACATCTGGCCGAGGCTGCGCCCGCCGCGCCGCGTCGAGCAGAACAGGATGATCATATCCTGCACGCAACCGCCGACCACCGCGCCCAGAATGATCCATAATGTCCCCGGCAGGTATCCGAACTGCGCCGCCAGCGTCGGGCCGATGAGCGGGCCCGGCCCGGCGATGGCCGCAAAATGATGCCCAAACACCACCCAGCGGTTGGTAGGCACATAATCCCGCCCATCCTGTATGCGCCATGCCGGGGTGGAGCGGGTGGGGTCGAGCACCAGTACTCTGGCGGCGATCCACGCGCTGTAGAAACGATAGGCCACCAGTTGAGTGCAGACGGCAGCGACCACGAACCACAGCGAAGAGATCTCCTCCCCCCGGTGCAACGCGATACCTCCCAGCGCCGACGCCCCAATGATTCCGACCAGCCCCCACAGCACCCAGACGCCCACGCGCCGCGATAATTCCGACATAGCTTATATCCCTGTTTTTATTGAGAAACAGTTTTAGGCGACAGGGGGAATTTGTCAAAATAAAACGCGTCGTCATCCCGGCGAATGCTCGGATCCAGAGCCGTACGGTGCATGTTGTCCCAGATTCCCGCTTTCGCGGGAATGACGAGTCATGCTATAAGGCGATTAATCAAATAAAGGAGAAAAACATGACATTGGAAAATCACAGTCTGGTCAACGAATTCCCGCAGCTGCGCGAGAAGATCCACGCCATGAAACTCAGCGACACGCATTTTGCCCGGCTGTTCGATGAATATGATGCGGCGGAACACGCCGTGCATCGCATCGAGTCCGGTGCGGAAGCCGCCTCAGACGCACATCTGGAAACCCTCAAGAAGAAGCGTCTGGAGCTTAAAGACAAGCTGTACGCACTGCTGAAGAACGCGGCCTAATCGTCATCTCGAAGGATGCGGTGCGCGGCTCCGTCGAGGTCCTCGAACTGCCCGTGCCGCATCGCCCAGAAGAACGCGACCAGCCCCGCTGCGCCGAGGGTGAGCGCTATCGGGATAAGATAGAGCAATACGTTCATACGGTGGGCTCCTTCACAAGGTTCAGCCGCATGGCATTGGCGATGACCAGCAGCGACGAGCTGGACATGGCGATCGCCGCCACCAGCGGCGTAACGTGTCCCATCACCGCCAGCGGAATAGCGATCACATTATAAAGTATCGCCAGCGCGAAATTCTCTTTCACCAACGCCTGCGAGCGTTTTGCGATGTCCCATGCGGTCAGCACCGGTTGCAAGCGGTTCCCTTGGAACACGATGTCGGCGGCGTTCTGGGTGATGTCCATGGCGCTGGTGGGCGACATGGATACCGTCGCAGAAGCAAGCGAAGGGGCATCATTCAACCCATCCCCAACCATCAGCACATTCGCGCCGCCCGCTTTCAGCTGGGCGATACGCTGCGATTTTTCCACGGGCGATACCGCCCCCTCCGCCTCGGCGATGCCCACTTCCCCGGCGATATGCCGCACCACCTCCGCGCGATCACCCGACAGCAGCAGCGTATGGATAGTATGCGCCTGCAATGTTCCCACTACCGCCGTTGCATCCTGCCGAAGCTGATCGGCAAATACGAATCGGGACGGTTTTTCATTGCCCGAAACCAACCATAACTCCAGCGAGGTATCCCCGTCGTCCGCAATATCCGTGCACCAGCTGCGTTTTCCAAGCCTCAGCTGTATGCCATTCACCGTGCCTTCCAGCCCGTGTGCAGGAATCTCCTGCACCATCGAGGGCAGAAGCGGGCCGTGATATGCTCGGCTCACCGCCTGCGACAAGGGATGCTTGCTATGCGCCGCGAGCGAAGCAGCCAGCTGCAACTCGCGCTCCGAATAGCGTTCGGGATGCTGGAGTTCCGGTTTGCCCAGCGTCAGCGTGCCGGTCTTGTCGAATACGGCGTGGGTGATGGTGGCCAGCCGCTCCAGCGCGCTGCCGGATTTGAGCAATATGCCGGAGCGCATCAGCCTGCCGCTGGCCAGCACCTGCACCACCGGCACAGCGAGCCCCAGCGCGCAGGGACAGGTGATGATGAGCACCGTCGCGGCATAGAGCAGTGCCACCTGCCATTCCACAGTCCCCCACACCATCCATCCGATAAACGTGGCCGCCGCCAGCGCATGCACGGCGGGCGTATACCAGCTCGAGATGCGGTCGGCGAGCGTGACATATTTCGCCTGCGATTGCTCGGCGACCTCCATGAGCTTTACGATCTCAGCGATCAGCGAACGCTCCCCGGCCTTGGTCACTTTGATGGTGATGGATGCGGCCATATTGATAGTGCCCGCGAACACATGCGCGCCCGGGTGTGCCGCCTGCGGCATGGTTTCGCCCGTGATGAGGCTGGTATCGATCTCGGAGCTTCCCTCCAGAATATCGCCATCAGCGCCGATCTTCTCACCCGGAGCGACCCGCAGCGTCATGCCCTCTTTTATCTCCGAGAGCGGGATGGTTTCCTGCCGCCCGTCGTCATGCAGCAGCGTCGCGGTTCCGGTCATCATCTGGAGCATATCATGCGCGGCGCTTCTCGCCCTGCCCCGCGCCCGCGCTTCCAGATAGCGCCCGATGAGCAGGAAGAACAGCAGCATCACCGCCGAATCGAAATAAGCGTGCTGGCCATGCGTGGCCACCTCGAACAGGCTCATCAGCGTGGCGAGGATCACCGCCACCGAGATCGGCACGTCCATGTTGGTATGGCGTTCTTTCAGCGCATTCCACGCGGAGCGATAGAACGGCAGCCCGCAATAGGCGATGGCAGGCATAGCGATAAGCGCCTGTATCCACTGGAACATGGTGCGCGTGGCCTCGCCCATCTCGACGCCGTCCGATGTCCAGAGCGGTATGGAGAACAGCATCAGGTTGCCGCTGGCGAACCCTGCGGCAGCCAGACAGCGCAGCAGGAATTTCTCCTCGCGCTTCTCGAAGGTTTCGGAAGTTTCGGGGTCGAACGGGACCGCGCGGTAGCCCATGCCAGTGATGAGCTCGATGAACCGGTCGCCCAGTAATTTATCGCCCTTCCACGCGATCGCCAAGCGCTTGGTGGAAAGATTGAGCCGCGCGCTGGCGACGGCGGGCTGCTTCTTCAGCGCATTCTCGATGATCGCCACGCAGGATGGGCAATGCATACCGTCCACCAACACATTGAGGTGGAATGCGCCACCCGGGCCTGCGGTGATGAAATGACCGGCGCTCATGGCACGACTATGCGCTTCGCCTGCTGGAAACGATTGCTTCCTTGTTCGGCATATACCCGTACCTCCCACAAGCCGTTATGCGGTGGCGTCACCTCCGCCTGCCACATCCCATCCGCAACAGGCGAGAGTGTCACGTCGAAATCCATTCCCTCCTGCGTCGGACGCATGAAATGCGCGGTGACACGATCGGCTGCCACCGCCGCGCCTGTGCGATCCAGCAGCGTGAACGTAAGCATATGCTTATCAAAGGCGATATTTCCGCCCCAACCCAGTGCTTCCTGTGCTTGCTCAGCATTCACCACCTGATTGTAAGCCAGCCCCTTCTCATAGGGATGCTCCGTCACCAACCCGGTATGAGTATTCACCGCGAGCCACACCATCACCCCGTTCACCAACGCGATGAAGGCGAAGAACAGTACGAAATATCTGGGTATCCATTTGTCGCGCGACTGCATGGTAGAGCTCACTTATCACCGCTCACAAAGATGGTTTCTTCGTGCACGCTGATTCTTTTGCTTTGTTCGGTAATTGTAAACTCAATTTCCGTGCGCGGCTCGGATTGTCCCGACGCCGCCAGAAATACACGGAAGTGCCCGACGCTGTCAGCGAATACCGGCAGCTGCGACGGATCCATGTCCTGACTGCCCTGTACGCGTAACTCGACGTTTTTGAGTCCCTGCACTTCCAGAGAGAACACCCGGTCTTCATGCGACTTATTGAGGATGGCAATATTATCTCCATTACGCACACTTCCATCGGAAAGCGTTACAAATAGCGGATTCCGATCGTGGATGATGTTGAGTTCCAGCGGCGAGCGCGTGAGTAGCGTGTATAGCATGAGCCCACCGACGACAGTGATGATGCTGGCATACCAGAACGTGCGGATACGGAACAGCCTGAAGGGCGTTTTGCTCGCGGTATCGTAATGGATCAACCCGTGTGGCAGGCCGATCTTGTCCATGACGTTATTGCAGGCATCCACGCACAGGCCGCAGGCGATACACTCCATCTGCAATCCCTCGCGGATGTCGATGCCCATGGGACAGACCACCACGCAGGAATCGCAGTCGATGCAATGCCCACGCCCTTCCCAGCTACTACCCGCCTTATGCTTGCCGCGAGGTTCGCCACGCGCTTCGTCATAGGAGATGATGAGCGTGTCCTTGTCGAACA
>JADZBT010000169.1 GCA_020851915.1 Alphaproteobacteria bacterium
CCGCCGTGTCATCACCGTATCATCAACAAGGTAAGAGAAGTTTGGTAATCCTTGCGTATCTTGGCAGCGGCGTGTTATCTCTAACAGCTTGAAACTGCCAAAGGTTGTTGTTGTTTGGTGATGTTTGTCGAATCCGTCGGTCGCCATTCGTAATGCGAGGGTCGGAGGTTCGAGTCCTCTAGACGGCACCATTTCTTATATTACAATGGCTTGTGATGGCGCGATCCCCTCTCGGGCACGGCCTCCGGCGCGAGCGGGCCGCCATGTTCATAAAATAGTAGTATTTCAGGGCTATAGTGGTCGCCTGGTTTATTTTCAGGGGATCCCGGCGTGCCCGATAATAATAAGAAAACGGTCGTATTCTACCACTCTCCCTGCCTCGACGGCTCTGCCGCTGCGTGGATGGCCTATAAGAAATATGGCGACGAGGCCACCTATGTGGGCATTAACCATGATGGGCCGGATGCGGTCAGAGATCAGATCTTGGGACAAATAGGTGAGAATCAGGATGTGGACGTCGTATTCGCGGATTACTCCCCGTATACCATGATAATGGATGAAATTCTCGACCATGCCGGGTCCGTTACGATCTATGATCACCACGACATGGCTATCAACAGGATGAAGGATTATCTTCACCATAGCGGTATCGATATGCCGGACGGCACGCTGGCCATGGAATTACGCGGCAAGCCGGTGACCATGGTATTCGATCGCTCCCGTTCGGGCGGGGTGATCGTGCATGATGCGTTTTTCCCGTCTACAGACCGCCCGGCACTGCTCGAACTGATACAGAAGATCGATTTTGAGTATTATGCCATTCCCGGAAAACTCAGGGGCGATAAAGCAAAAGACGATTTTTTCTCCAAGGCGGCCTATCTCGATAGGATTTCCCGCGAGGCCAAAGGCATAAGGGCGATCGTGACGGCTTTTGAGGAGGCGGCCAAGCTGTCCCCGCAGGAGTTGATCGATCGTGGGGCAGAGGATCACCAGAGAAATAAAGCGGCCACGGACGATGCGGTGGCGCATATGCACGGGGTGCGGATCCCTGTGATGGTGGAGGCGGATGCAGAGCCGCTGCTTGTGCTCGCTCCGATCCTTTCGGCGAATCTGCAGCAGTGTGGTCGGGAATTTATCGCTCGCCTGCGGGAATTGGCGGCAGAAGCGCCGGCAAGGGTGGCGCTGAGCCATTTCGTGGATGAGAAAGGGATCCATCGCGTCAGCGTCCGAACCGGCGGCACTCCCAATGCCAGTGACGTTGCCGCGCATCTCGGCAGTCGCGATTTAGGGCACGGCTTGGGGGGAGGGGGTGCGCGCACTTCTGCTGCCGCGCAGTTCAACGACGAACAATTCACGCGCATGTTCAACTTCATATCGAAAGAGGATATGGAGGCCGAGGTAGCGGCAAGCCGTCCCCATGCGCGTCGGCATGTGGCCCGTTCCGTTGGCGGCGGCACGCCACTTCAACTGTGAAGCAACGTTCCCGCCGCAATCAGTGCTGCCGTCACTTCCGTATCTTTCGATAACACACGATCCTTCTTCAGCATCGGCACGGAGCGGCGAAGTTTTGCCTTCGCGGCTTCAAGCTTTTTCGAGGTTCTGAGCGGCGCAAGCAGATCAAGCCCCTGTGCTGCGGCCAGCAGCTCGATGGCCAGCACATAGCGCAGGTTTTTTGCTATCTGTAGTGCTTTCACTCCCGCGATGGGGCCCATCGACACATGATCCTCCTGATCGTTGTTGGTGGGGATGGAATCGACGCTCGCTGGGAAGCTCAAACTCTTGCATTCGCTGGCGAGTGCCGCAGCGGTGGTTTGCAGCATCATAAATCCGGAATGCAGGCCGCCGTCCTTGATGAGGAAATTGGGCAGGCCGCTCTTATCTTCCTTCATCGCCATATTCACCCTCCGTTCGGAGAGCACTGCGAGCGTCGCCATCGCCGAGGCCAGCCGGTCGCAGACGCGCGCCGGGTAGATGGCGTGGAAATTGCCGCCATGCAGCACTTCGTTCTTGTCGGGGAAGAGCGTGGGGTTGTCGGTGGTGGCGTTGATCTCTTCCTGCAGCAGCTTCTTCGCGTGCTGCACGTCCTCCCACACCGCGCCATGCACCTGCGGCGAGCAGCGCAGCGAATAAGGATCCTGCACGCGGTTGCATCCCTCATGGCTTTTCGAGATGCCGGTCGCGCCCTGCCACCAGTCGGCGATGGCCTTGCCGCAGGCGAGCGTCCCCGCATGGCGGTGTTCTTTCAGCAGGTCGCGGTCGGTGAGGTGGTGCGAGCCGCGCATTGCCTCGACGCTCATCGCAGCGGTCATGTTGGCGGTGTCGAGCAGCAGGCGGCATTCATTCCACGCGGTGATGGCCATCGCGGCGGTGAGCTGCGTGCCGTTGATGAGGCACAGGCCCTCCTTGGGGCCCAGCAACAGCGGAGAGAGCTTTAGTTTTTTGAGCGCCTTGGCGGCGGGCACGCGCGCAAAGCCTTTGCCCGACGGGATGGTACAATCACCCTCTCCTAGCAATGCCAGCACGGCATGCGCGGAGGGCGCGAGGTCGCCGGATGCGCCGACGCTGCCGCGCGCAGGCACGCAGGAGAGCATCCCGGCATTGAGGCTGGCGACGATCTGGTCGAGTTTGGAGAGCGCCAGCCCGCGATGCCCTCGGCAGACGGAATTGAGCAGGATGAGCCACATCATCAGTGTGAGGTCACGCGGCAGTTCCTCGCCCACGCCGCAGGAGTGCGAACGGATGATGTTCTCCTGAAGTTCAGCGATCTGGTTTGCCTTGATGCGCGCGCGCGCGAAGAACCCGAAGCCGGTGTTCACGCCGTAGACCGTTTCCTTACCCTCCGCGATGCGGCGCAGATAGTCCTCGCCCGCTTTCACCTTCGTGCGTGCAGATTTGGCGATAGAGATGGTGAATTTTGCTTTCGGGTCGAGCGCCTGCTGGCAGAATTTCCACAGCACTTCGATGTCGAGCGTTTCGCCGTCCAGGATGATATTGGCCATGTGTTCTCCTTATCAAAAACCCTCTCCCCTTGTGGGAGAGGGTAGGGTGAGGGGGCCTCTTAAAATATAAAGCTTTAAGAGTATCATCCCCCCGCCCTGACCCTCCCCCACAGATGGGGGAGGGAAATTACAACTCCCGCAACCCTGTGCGGAATGCCTGAGTGCTTGCGTCTTCCTGCGCGTGCCGTCCGTTTTGCACGACATGCCTGCCCGCGACGAACACCTCGCGCACGGGTGGTGCGGAGAGCGCGAAGATGGCGCTGTCGAGCCGCGTATCGCCACGGCGTTCCGCCAGCAGCGGGTGCGTGCAATCGAGCGCGATGAGGTCGGCGCGCATGCCTGTGGCGATGACGCCGCCCTGCAATCCCAGCGCCTGCGCACCGCCGCGCGCGGCATCCGTATAGAGCCTGCGTCCGGTGGAGAGTATCTGGCCCGACGCCAGCACCGCGCGGCGCTGATAGGCAAGCCGCTGGTTATATTCGAGCAATCGCAATTCATCGAAGGGCGACAGGGTGATGTGGCTGTCGGAACCGATGCCCCATCTGCCGCCCGCCGCGAAATAGCTTTCCGCCGGGAACAACCCGTCACCGAGATTGCCTTCCGTCGAGGGGCAGAGCCCTGCCACCGCGCCGGATTTCGCCAGCCGTGCGGTTTCATCCACGGTCATATGCGTGGCATGTACCAGACACCAGCGTGCGTCCACATTCGCGTTATCCAGCAGCCATTCCACGGGGCGTACTTTCCCCCAGGCCATGCAGGCGCGCACTTCCTTGATCTGCTCGGCGGCGTGGATGTGGATGGGTGCATCCGTAAGCCCCAGCGCCGGGAGCATGCCCAGCACGTCGCGGATGGATTCCGGCGGGACGGCGCGCAACGAATGGAACGCGACGCCCGACAGCATGCCGCGCGCGTTCAGGGCCTCCACGCGCTTGAGGAAATCTTCCGTGGAATGCAGGAATCGCCGCTGGCCGGGTTCTGCCGCCACGCCGCCGAAATTCCCCTGCTGGTAGAGCACCGGCAGATGCGAAAGCGCGATGCCTGTCGTCTGTGCGGCGGCGTGAATGCGCTCCGACAGTTCCAGCGGATTGGCGTAAGGGCTACCGTCCGGCGCATGGTGCAGGTAATGGAATTCCGCGACCGAGGTATAGCCACTTTTCAGCATCTCGATATAGAGGTGGCGGGCGATGGCTTCCACCTGTTCCGGTGAGAGCAGCAGCGCGAGGCGATACATCTCTTCGCGCCAGCCCCAGAAGTTGTTTTCCTGCGACGAGCGGTATTCGGAAATACCCGCCATCGCGCGCTGGAAGGCGTGGGAATGCAGGTTGCTCATGCCGGGCAGGAGGCACTCCATCTGCACCGCGCCTGCGGGTGCTTTCGCGCCCGCCGCAACGGAGGCGATACGCCCATCGGCAATATCCAGTAGCACATCACGCTGCCAGCCCTCGGATGTGAGCGCCTCGGCGGCGAAGAGTTGGCGTGGGCTTTCCGATTGCATGGCGTGCGGCTTTCCCTATGATTACAAGGATGTTATAGCCGCAGGGATGACGATGTACAATACGGATGACGGCAGGTGGGACGCGCTGTGGGTGAATGCCCGCATCGCCACCATGGGCGCGGCCACGGGCTATGGCACGATCGAGGACGGCGCGCTGGCGGTGAAGGACGGGCGCATCGCGTTCGTGGGGCGTGCGGATACGCTGCCCGGCCTGCCGGAAACGCTGGCGGCCACTATCCACGACGCGGGTGGCCTGTGGATGACGCCGGGACTCATCGATTGCCATACGCATCTGGTGTATGCCGGGACCCGTGCCCGCGAATTTGAGATGCGGCTCAAGGGTAAATCCTATGCCGACATCGCGCGGGCGGGTGGTGGTATCCTCTCCACCGTGAAGGCGACGCGCGCGGCCAGTGAGCAGGAATTATACGCGCAATCGGAGAAGCGCCTGCAACGGCTGCTGGCCGAGGGTGTCACCACCGTCGAGATAAAATCCGGCTACGGCCTCGACCTCGACAGCGAGTTGAAGATGCTGCGTGTGGCGCGGAATTTAGGCAAGCACTATCCCGTCACGGTGAAGACCAGCTTTCTGGGGGCGCATGCTGTGCCGCCTGAATTTGCTGGAAATGCGGAAGGTTACGTCACGCAACTCTGCGACGTCATGCTGCCGGCGGTGGCGGAGCTTGCCGATGCGGTGGATGGCTTCTGCGAGTCCATCGGTTTTTCTGCAAAGCAGATGGAGCGGGTATTCGCGGCGGCGCGGGCGCAGGGCTTGCGCGTGAAGCTCCATGCCGAGCAGCTTTCCGATCAGGGCGGCGCGGCGCTGGCGGCGAAGCATAATGCGCTCTCCGCCGATCATCTCGAATATTTGTCGGAAGCAGGCGTCCGTGCGATGGCCGAGGCCGGTACGGTCGCAGTGCTGTTGCCGGGCGCGTTCTATTACCTCAAAGAAACAAAACTTCCGCCGGTGGCTGTTTTGCGCGCTGCGGGCGTGCCCATGGCGCTCGCCACCGACTGTAATCCCGGTACGTCGCCGGTGACCAGCCTTTTATTGATGCTCAATATGGGCTGCCTGCTGTTCGGCCTCACGCCGGAGGAGGCGCTGGCGGGCGTCACCCGTCATGCCGCGAGAGCACTCGGCATGGCGCAGGATGCGGGGACGCTGGAAGAAGGAAAACGCGCGGATTTCGTGCTGTGGGACATCGAGCATCCGTCAGAGCTGTGCGCGCAGTTGGGAGGCAACCCGGCGAAAGTGATCGTGAAAGAAGGCGTGGTGCGAAGATAGGAAATGCCATACCGGCGAAGGCCGGTATCTTATCTCTCCAATGGAGTGTGCTGATAATGGAGATACCGGCCTTCGCCGGTATGGCATTGTTCTATTTTGTCCACTCCACCATCGCCGTCAGCATTTCGCGCAGGGTGTTCTGCAAGCGCACGGCCTTTTCCTCATCATACGCATAGGGCGGCGCTTCGTTCATGTAATTGCATTGGGTGAGCTCAATCTGTACCGCGTGGATGCCCTCATGGGGCTTGCCGTAATGCCGCGTGATATAGCCGCCCTTGAAGCGCCCGTTGAGCACGGTGCTGTAGGGGCTTTTCTCGCCGATATGGAGGAGTTTCTCAGAAAGTGCCGCATCTGCCGACGCTCCATCCGCCGTGCCGATATTTATGTCCGGCAGCCGCCCCTCGAACAGCGCGGGAACCTCCGAACGGATGGAATGCGCGTCGAGCAGCACGGCATGGCCATGCGTATCGCATACCTGTTCCAGCAATTCCTCCAGAACACGGTGATAGGGCCACCAGTATCCGCTGGTGCGCCGGCGCACCTCTTCTTCATCCGGCGTGGAGCCGTCGCGGTACAGCGGTGTGGTGTCGAACAGCAGGTGCGGGCACAGCCCCGTATTGAATTTTCCTGGATAGAGCGTCGCGCCCGTCGGGTCGCGGTTGAGGTCGATGACATAGCGCGAGCTGTTCGCCTTGAGGATATGCGCGCCCATCTCGCGCGCGAAGCCATAGAGCCTATCCACATGCCAATCGGTATCGGGAAGTGCTGCGGCGGCATCGGTGAGTTGTGCGCGGATGGCGTCCGGCACGAATGTGCCCGCATGGGGGATGCTCACCACCAGCGGGACGGTTCCGGGTTCGTATTGGTAGATCTCCATGCGCGGGTTGCCACCGTTTCGTAATCTGATAGAGTCCGGGAAGAAATCCCAGACCAGAGGAATGTACCCATGGCCGCGCCGCATGTCCAGACCAACCACCGCATCATCACCGCGCCACGCGGCAACACCCTCACCGCGCGAAGCTGGCTGACCGAAGCGCCCTTACGCATGCTGATGAACAACCTCGATCCGGAGGTGGCGGAGCATCCGGATAATCTCGTGGTCTATGGCGGCATCGGCAAGGCCGCGCGCAACTGGGACTGTTACGACGCCATCATCGCTGCGCTTACGGTGTTGAAGGACGATGAAACGCTGCTGGTGCAGTCCGGCAAGCCCGTGGGAGTGTTCCGCACGCATGAGGATGCGCCGCGCGTGCTCATCGCCAATTCGAACCTCGTGCCGCACTGGGCAAACTGGGAGCATTTCCGCGAGCTCGACCGCAAGGGGCTGATGATGTACGGACAGATGACGGCGGGCTCGTGGATATATATCGGCAGCCAGGGCATCGTGCAGGGAACGTACGAAACCTTTGTCGAGATGGGCCGCCGGCATTATGGCGGCAGCCTCACGGGCAAATGGATATTGACGGGGGGCTTAGGCGGCATGGGCGGCGCGCAGCCACTGGCGGCCACCATGGCGGGTGCGTCGATGCTCGCGGTGGAGTGCGATCCCACACGCATCGAGAAGCGCCTTCAGACGGGCTATCTCGACAAGATGGCGCGCAGCATCGACGAAGCGCTGGCGCTGATAAAGGAAGCGCACGCGCATGGACGCGCCGTATCTGTGGGGCTGCTGGGCAACGCGGCGGAGGTGTTCCCGGAACTGGTGAAGCGCGGCATTAAACCCGACGCCGTCACCGACCAGACCAGCGCGCATGATCCGCTGAACGGCTCCCTTCCCGCCGGGATGAGCCTCGCGGAAGCAGCCGCGCTGCGCCAGAAAGATCCGCAGCAGGTGGTAAAACGCGCGAAAGAGTCCATGGCTATTCAGGTGCGGGCGATGCTCGATTTTCAGAAACAAGGTATCCCCACCTTCGACTATGGCAACAATATTCGCCAGATGGCCAAGGAAGCAGGCGTAGAAAATGCCTTCGACTTCCCCGGCTTCGTGCCGGCGTACATCCGCCCGCTGTTCTGTAAGGGCATCGGGCCGTTCCGCTGGGCTGCGCTGTCGGGCGACCCGGAAGATATTTACAAGACCGATGCGAAGGTGAAGGAGCTGCTCCCGCACGACACGCATCTGCATCGCTGGCTGGATATGGCGCGGCGCAAGATACATTTTCAGGGATTGCCCGCGCGCATCTGCTGGGTAGGTCTGGGCGACCGCGCAAGGCTTGGGCTCGCTTTCAACGAAATGGTGGCGAAAGGTGAACTGAGCGCGCCGGTGGTCATCGGTCGCGATCATCTGGATTCCGGCTCGGTGGCCAGCCCCAATCGCGAGACGGAGGCGATGAAGGACGGCTCCGATGCGGTATCCGATTGGCCATTGCTCAACGCGCTGCTCAACTGCGCCAGCGGTGCGACCTGGGTGAGCCTGCATCATGGCGGCGGCGTCGGCATGGGTTTCTCACAGCATTCCGGCGTGGTGATCGTCGCCGACGGTACGACGGCTGCCGCGAAGCGCCTCGCGCGCGTGCTCACCAACGATCCCGCCACCGGCGTCATGCGCCACGCGGATGCGGGGTATGACATCGCGGTGAAATGCGCGAAGGAACAAGGGCTGAATCTGCCGATGGTGAGATAACCTCCCGTCATCCTGCGGCATGACCGCAGGATCTCTCTCGGTATACGGCACGAGATCCTACGCGTTCGCGTAGGATGACATTAATCAGAGATTCCCAGCGCCGCTTTCAGCGGCCCCAGATGCTGCTCATAATGCTTCCCGCGCGCGCGGGATTGCGTGTAGATGGGCTGGCGTACCTGGAAGGTGCTGGCGGTCTTCACGGGCCGCACCGTGTCGTAGAATTTCAGGCAGTTATCGTCCCAGGGCAGGCCGCAATAATCGAGTATCTCACGCACCTTGGCCTCCGGGTTCTCCACCATCTCCTCATACTGCACCTCAAGGAACCCGCCGGGGAAGGTTTCGCGCCAGAACTGCATCAGCTTCTGGTACTGGCGATAGAAGAACCCGACATCGTCGAGGTCGAAGCTGTATTCATTGCCGATGAGGAAACGCTGGAAATACATCGACAGGCAACTGTCGAGCGGTTCGCGCATGCAATGGATGATCTTCGCATTGGGCAGCAGCAACTTGATGGTTCCCAGATGTGCAAAGTTATTCACCTGCTTGTCGGTGATGTATTTTGCTTTAGGCAGGAAGTCCTGAATCTTGTGCAGGTAGGCTTTCGCCAGTTCCGGCAGTTGCTCCGGCGCAAGCTCCGCAACACAGGCGGGGTAGCGCCGTAGGCTTCCCATACGCAGCGGCAGCGATTTCAGCAGCTCGGTCATATGGCGCATCTCACCCCCCGCTTCCACCAGCGGATGGCTGGAGAGCACCTGCTCGATGAGCGTCGTGCCCGAGCGCGGCGTGCCGAGGATGAATATCGGCTGGGTGGAGGGATGCCCCTTGCCTTCCAGCTTCTTGATGAAATTACGGGTGAAGATGTCGCGAATCTGGCGCTCGAAGTCGAGCGCGTCCTGCCGGTTGAACGCGCCGGGCACATGGCGCAGGCGGTTGGCCTCCGCAAAATGCGGCCAGGCTTTGTCATAGGCCTTCGCGTCATCATAGGCGCGTCCCAGCGCGAAATGCAGGTTGGACTGGTAGATGGCATCATCCGTGCGTTCGGTGAGTAACGCTTCCATGCGGTCGAAGTCGTCCTTGTCTTTCTCCGTGCTGAATTTACGCGCCTGCGTGAGCAGGCTGTAGATGTCGGAATAATGCGGGTCGAGGGCGATGCAGGCGCGGCAGGCGTCTTCCACCTCGGCCTTCTCGCCCTTGTTGCCCATCACATAGGCGAGGTTGGCATAGCCGCCCGCATGGTCGGGGTGCGCGGCGATGCAGGCACGGTAGACCGCCTCCGCCTCATCCAGCCGCCCCTGTTCGAGATAGGCATTGCCCACGCCGCCATAGGCCGCGATGTCCTTCGCGCGCGCATCGCCTTCGGCGAGCTCGCGGAACTGCGCGAGGGCCTCTTCGGTCTTGCCCATCACGGTATAGATCTGCGCGAGGGCTTTTTGTATCTCGATGTCCGCAGGCGTGAGTTTCAGGGCGCGTTGCAGGCTTTTTACTGACTCGGTATAGTTGCGGCTGTGGAAATGGATCAGTCCCAGCCGGTAATGCGCCTGCGCGTAATCGGGTTTCAGCGCGATCGCCCTGGAAAAATATTTCGCCCCGTCCTTGAATCGGTACTGCTTGGCGTA